>JAYTLP010000101.1:0-7035 GCA_043729375.1 Myxococcales bacterium | reverse complement strand
CCGGCACGGAGATACTTCCGCCCTTGCGGCAGCAGAGGATGGCCTGACGCAGCACGTGGGCGCGGTCGGTCGTGAGCATGACGGCGGCCTTGACCTTGTCCATGATCGCGTCCGTGCTGCCGGTGCCGTGTGCCTCGCAGCCGACGGCATCGATGCAGCGGTCGGGGCCGCGGCCATTGGTGAGCTCCTGCAGCGCCTCGTATACATCGGCCTTCATGAAATCGATGACCTCGGCGCGGCCCGCCGACTTCGCGAGCGCGAGCCGCTCGGCCACGCAGTCGATGGCGATGACCCGCCCCGCGCCCAGCATCCACGCGCTCTGGATCGCAAACTGGCCGATCGGGCCACAGCCCCATACCGCGACGGTGTCCCCGGACTCCATGTCGCAGTTCTCCGCGGCCATGTAGCCGGTCGGAAAGATGTCGGAGAGGAAGAGCACCTTCTCGTCCGACACGTCCGACTCGATCTTGATGGGTCCGACGTCGGCGTACGGCACCCGAAGGTACTGGGCCTGCCCGCCCGCGTAGCCGCCCATCATGTGCGAGAAGCCGAACAGGCCGGCCGGCGAGTGACCCATCGCCTTCGCCGCCATCGCGGCGTTCGGGTTCGTGCGATCGCAGCACGAGAACAGCGTCTTCTTGCAAAAGTAGCATTCGCCGCAGGAGATGGTGAACGGCACGACCACGCGGTCTCCCTTCTTGAGGTTCTTCACCGCGGAGCCGACCTCCACGACGATGCCCATGGTCTCGTGGCCGAGGATGTCGCCGGACTCCATCGTTGGTATGAAGCCGTCGAGGAGGTGCAGGTCCGAGCCACAGATTCCGGACATCGTCACCTGGATGATCGCATCCTTGGGGTCCTTGATCGTCGGGTCGGGGACCTTGTCCACGCGAACGTCGCCGTGGCCGTGCCAGCACAGAGCCTTCATGACTGCCTCCTGAAAGTGGATCTCCACATGGAGCAGGCTCTGTGCCATCCCGGAAACCACCGCCGACCACCAAAAAACAGACAGCAGCGACGCGTGAGTGGGGACGAATTGTCCCGGATGTGAAAAGATCTGCCGGTCCAGCGACAGTCCTGACCCGGGCAACGGCCGAGGCGTTTTGGTCGCTGTCTGACTTGCTTCTTGTGGTCGGGCCTCGCTCGGCGCATAGCTCGACTCCGGTGGCTCTAGGCCGCGTTCAGATTGTGGGTGTGTATGGAGACGGATGCGCTTGGCACCAGGGTCTTGTGGGTCGATGACGACAGCACCGCGCAAGAGATCCTCGCGGCGGCCCTGAAGCGTCGAGGCTACATCCTCACGTGGTGTACCTCCGGCGTCGCGGCGCTCCAGGCGCTCGAAGAGGCGGACTTCGACGTGATGGTCACCGACCTCCACATGGATGGCATGGACGGCCTCGCGCTGTGCGAGCGCGTCACCGCGAATCGCCCCGACCTGCCCGTCGTCATAATGACCGCGTTCGGCAACCTGGAGTCGGCGGTCGCTGCCATGCGCGTGGGGGCGTACGACTTCGTCTCGAAGCCACTCGATCTCGAGTTCGTCCGTATGACGCTGGTCCGCGCGACCCAGCACCGGAGCTTGCGAATCGAGGTCAAGCGTCTCCGGGAGGCCGCCGCACCTGCGAAAGACCACACGACGCTGCACGGTGCCAGCATCGAGATCTCGAAGGTCAAGGACCTCATCGAGCGCGTGTCCGGCTCCGATGCCCTCGTGCTCATCACGGGCGAGAGCGGTACGGGCAAGGAGCTCGTTGCGCAGGCGCTCCACAAGCGAAGCAAGCGCGCAAAGGGTCCTTTCGTCGCCATCAACTGTGCCGCGATGCCCGAGGCGTTGCTCGAGAGCGAGCTCTTCGGTCACGTGAAGGGCGCATTCACCGACGCTCGCAACGCGCGCCGCGGGCTCTTTCTCCAGGCGAACGGCGGAACCCTCTTTCTCGACGAGATCGGCGAGATGCCGCTCGGCATGCAGTCGAAGCTCCTGCGCGTGCTGCAAGAGCGGAAAGTGCGCGCGGTCGGAAGCGACACCGAGGAACCCTACGATGCACGCATCGTCACGGCGTCGAATCGCGACCTGGAGGACGAGGTCCACGAGAAGCGCTTTCGAGAGGACCTGTTCTATCGCATCAACGTCGTTCGCATTGTCCTGCCCACCCTGCGCGCTCGAGGCAGCGACGTGCTCGTGCTTGCGCAGACCTTCGTCGAGCGCTATGCCGCGCAGGCAGGGAAGGCCGTGTCGGCGCTGTCTACGCCCGTCGCGGAGAAGCTGCTCGCCTATGTGTGGCCAGGTAACGTCCGGGAGCTCCAGAACTGCATCGAGCGTGCGGTCGCGTTTGCTCGGTTCGACACGATCGGAGTCGACGATCTTCCCGAGCACATCCGGGACTACCGGTCGAGCATCCGGACGGTTCCAGGGGTGGACCCGTCCGAGCTGCTCACGATGGAAGAGGTCGAGCGACGCTACACGATGCGAGTACTCGACCAGGTGGGCGGGTCGAAGACCGCCGCGGCAAGCGTGCTCGGCTTCGATCGCCGCACGCTGCATCGTAAGCTCGTCCGCTGGGGCGAGGTTCAGGGTGAGGACGATCCTCCGTCGGGACCCCTCAACAACTAGGACGGCGCCGCGTCGACGGCGTTTTGCGGCAGGTCGAGCGTGAAGACGCACCCGACGCCTGGCAGGTTCTTGACGAGGATGTCGCCGCCACTGTTCCTGGCGCCCGTGCGACAGATCGCCAGTCCGAGCCCCATTCCGGAGTGGTCCGAGCTCTTCTGCGCGTAGGGCAGGAACATCGCCTCGACGTCGTCGCTTGCAAGCCCCCCGCACTGGTCCTCGATGTCGATGTGGACGCGGCCCTGGGTCGTGGCCACCCGCATGACGACCCGCCCGCCGTTCCGCGTGAACTTGAAGGCATTGTGGAGAAGGTTGGAGAGCACGGACGAGAGCACCTGTCGATCCGCTTGCACCGTGACGGTGTCGCTGATGGACATCACGAAGAACTCCAGCCCGCGAGACTGGGCATCGAGTGTCGCGGTGGCCCCGACCTCCTTCAGAAAACTGCGGACCTGGATGGTCTGCGGATTCAGGACGCCCGAGCCGATGCGGACCTCGGCCAGCTCGCGCTCGACAAGCTTGCGCAGCCCGATGAAGCAGCGATCGACGACCTTGCTCGTGCTTCCGCCCATGCCGACCTCGCCCGACTTCAGCACGTCGAAGGCGAGGGTGGCGCTGTGCAGGAGGCCACCTATCTCGTGTGCGAGCCTCCCCGTGCGCTCCGTTCCCTCCTGCGCGCGGAGCCGGCCGAACTCCGTCACCGCTCTGGCGATCGAGTCGTCGAGACACAGGTTCAGCGTCTGGAAATCGCGTGAGCCGATCGAAGCCTTCGTCTCGACCGCGAGCTCGGTGATCGACTGGCAGATGCCGCCGTAGTCGTGGACGACCTGCGCGACCGTGAAGCCCTGGTTCAACAGCGCGCCGCCGTGCTTCGTCGCAGCCTCGTTCATCTTCGCCGACGCACCGGCGGCGGCTCGCACGACCTCGACGAACTGGTCGAGGAAGAGCGGTACGCCGTGCTCGAGCTCCAGATCGGTGACCAGGGGCGCAGCGCGCCGGGCCAGCTTGATCCGGCATCGTCGGATGATCTCGTCGCGGTTCTCGATGATGAAGTCGTGGAGCATGGTGTTCCTCCGAGCGTCAAAGGACCGCGGTGTGGATCCGTCATCAACGCACGCCCATCTCGACGTGCTGCTCTGCTTACGCAACCCCCTGTCCGTCCGGAGGGCGATTATTCGTGTAGGCCCCTACTCCCGCGGGCCGCGAGGCGAGTCCTGCACCACGTGTGCCATAAATGTGAAGATTTGACGCCGCGCTCAGCACACTCCCGGCTCGACAGGAGGACGATCGTGTCTCGCAGGACAAGATGTCTCGCTCCTGGGACCTTGCTGCCGGCCGCTGCCTGCGAGCGGGCGAGGGGCTCGACGGCGGCGAGCTGGTGATCGTCGCCGCTCATGATCGTCACGAATTGCATGGCCCCACAACTGCAACCGGGCTCCGCATGCGAACAGACTTGATGTGGCACGGCGCGGAGCTCGAGCTGCTCGCGCAGGCCGACGAGCACGCTCTGTTCGTCCGCTACCGGGCGGGAGAGCGAGGCCTCGAGGACCGCCTCGTGCGCTCGCAGCTCCGCCTCGTCGTGCACCTCGCGCGCAGGTATCGGGTCCCGTCGCAGGATTTCGAGGATCTCGTCCAGCAGGGCGCGATGGGTGTCGTCGAGGCGGTGCGTCACTTCGAGGCCGAGCGGGGGGTCCGGCTCTCGAGCTATGCGGCGTGGTGGATCCGGGCGTACCAGCTGCGCTACGTGATGGCGAACCACCGGCTGGTGAAGCTGGGTTCGACCCAGGCCGAGCGCCGGATCTTCTGGGGTCTCGGTCGTGCGCGCACGAGCCTCCGCGCGGCGGGGATGGAAGACGATCCGGATGCCCTCGCTGCGAGTCTCGGCGTCACGGCAGAGGAGGTCGAAGCGATGGCGTCGCGCATGGATTCGCGTGAGGTCGCGCTCGACGGGAGGCCCGGACACGAGGGCAGGTCGTGCGGCGCACGTCTCACCTCCAGCGAGCAGAGCGCCGAGATCCGGGTCGAGCGTGCGCAGCTCGTGGGGCTCGTTCGCAAGGAAGTCCGTCTGCTGCGAGAACAGCTCGATGCACGCGATCAGACTCTGCTCGACGCACGCTTCTGCGACGATGCGGAGTCGCTCGCGGACCTCGGTAAACAGTTCGGGGTGAGTCGTGAGCGCGCGCGGCAGCTCGAAGCGCGCGTGCTCGGTCGATTGCGCTCTCGCGTGGAGGAGCGACTGGCGGCGTAGGGGCAGGCGGGCGGCCTTGCGAGCGCGAGGTCCGGTCCGTTCGATGCACCAAACGTTCGCTCACCCAGGGAGGTCCCTCATGTTCACTTCTTCATCGGTCCGACGTCGCACTCTCGCAGTGATCACTGGCTCGCTCTTCGCGACCGGAATGGGCAGCGCACGAGCCTCGCCTTCGAACGACGCGTGGATCACAACGAAGACGAAAATTGCGCTCATCGCCGCGAGCCACATGTCCGCGAGCGCGGTGCACGTGGATACAGCCGACGCTCGCGTGCTCCTGCATGGCAGCGTCGCCACGAAGCTCGAGAGGCAAAACGCCGAGTCCATCGCCAGCGGCGTCAAGGGCGTGCTCGGCGTGCAGAACCTGCTGCAGGTCGTTCCCCGCTCGCGCGCCAACATCTTTGCCATCAGTGACGAGCGAATGAAGAGCCAGATAGAGAGCGAGCTGAAGAGCGACTCGTGTCTGGCCACCGGGAGCGTCAAGGTGAAGTCCGTCGACAAGGGCATCGTTCTCCTGAGCGGCAAGACACGTGACCTCGGCGAGTACCTGGCTGCCCTCGAGCGCGCGAGCCTGGTACCAGGCGTACGCGGCGTGGTCAGCGAGGTTTCATCGATAGACACCCTCGAGAACCTCGAGGGATTCTCTTCCAGGCCCGGCGCTCGCTGCGGCGCGCGGGACGCCTGGACCACGATGAGCACGAAGCTGAAGCTCATCGGAGATCGGCTCGTCCCGGCCCTCCAGATTCACGTCGATACGCGCGACGGTAACGTGACGCTGTTCGGCATCGTGCCGAGCACCGCAGCAAAGGACGCCGCGGAGATCGATGCGAAGCGCGTCGATGGCACCCGCGGCGTGACGAACGAGCTGCAGGTCGTCGAGGCGGCGGGTCGAGCCCTCGTCGACGCGACGGATCAGATCGTGGCGCGCGACGTGAAGACGGTGCTGGCACAGTCCGACTTCAAGCACATCGGCGTGTCGGTGAAGGACGGCGTGGCGCGCCTCACGGGCAAGGTGCCGTCGGGCTGGGAGCGTCTCGAAGCCGCGACGCTCGCTCGCGCCACGACAGGCGTGCGGGCGGTGGACGACGCGATGACCCCGTAGCTGCACGAGCATCCTGTCGTGGCTCGGAAGCTGCAGCGAAGTGACCTGTCCCACGACCGCGCTCGAACACGCCTCCACTCGTGCCAAGCGCCCTTGCCGGGCGAGGAGCTCACAAATGCTACGAAGCCTGAAGGACCTCGAACGGTACCAGCTGAGCGCGACCGACGGCGACATCGGCGCCGTTGCAGACTTTCTCATGGACGATCGGCGCTGGGTCGTCCGCTACCTGGTCGCCAGAACAGGGACGTTCTTCGACGAGCGAAACGTCCTCCTGTCGCCGATCTCGTTCCGTAGCGCGGACGCGGTGACGCAGCGCTTCCACCTCGCGCTCACGAAGGAGAAGATCAAGCACAGCCCGTGCGTCGACGCTCATCAACCCGTCTCGCGACAGTACGAGCGCGAGTTCTACCGGTACTACGGCTACCCGGCCTACTGGGGCAGTGTCGGGCTGTGGGGCGGTGGCTCGTCTCCGAGCGAGCTCGGTCGAGGAAGCTGGGAGCCCTCGAAGAAGGCACACGATCCTGCCGATGCGCACCTGCGCAGCGCGAAGCAGCTCTGCGGCTATCACGTGCAGGGTAGCGACGCCGAGGTGGGTCACGTGGCGGACTTCATCGTCGAAGACGACACGTGGGCAATCCGCTACCTCGTGCTCGACACGGGCAACTGGCTCTTCGGCAAGAAGATCCTGGTCGCGCCCCACTGGGCGACCAGCGTCAGCTGGGACGAGCGCAAGCTTCACCTGTCGCTGTCCAGAGACCAGATCGGGAACAGCCCGGCGTGGGAGCCCGAAGCTCCGGTCAATCGCGAGTACGAGCTGCGCCTTTACGACTACTACGGCCGCCCCGTGTACTGGAGCAGCGACGAACCACCACTCGCCGCGATGCCAGCGCGTGCAACCGAGGTGACGCGGTGACCCGCTGGCTCACATCGCTGGCGCTCGTCCTCATCGGCGGCTGTTCTCACCACAGCGCCGAGCTCCGGCAGCCACCAGCTGCACCGGGCACGGAGTCCACGCCCATTCCTGCCCGGGCTGCGGCGCCCGCGTGCGTCGTGGACAGAGACTGCGGGCCCAATCAG
>JAYTLP010000100.1:0-2705 GCA_043729375.1 Myxococcales bacterium | reverse complement strand
TTCCACCACGACGACTATGACAAGTTCAAAGGCGACCTCACTCATGTCCTCCAGAAGCTCGGCTACGACGAGACGGCCGTAGAGGGCTCGGTCGACATCGCTCCCTCGAACAACCTCGCGACCATCACGCTGCGCTTCCATCCGAACGGGGTCACCGATGCCTCGTCGATGCCGATGCCGGTCACCACGTCGGTGCCATCCTCCCTCGCGCCGGCCCCGGACCCCAAGGCGGTGAAGTAGATGTCCGACGAGAGCGAAGCTTCCGCGGCCGAGCCGTCGCACGAGCCCCTCAGCGCGCCGAGGCGCCGCAACCCGTTCGTGACTGCACTGCGCGTGCTGATCTACCTCCTCCTCGCCATCGTCGTGCTCACCACGAACGTCGTCGTCGGGCTGCTCTTCTACGTGAAGACCAACCACGCGCGCGAGCTGGCCCTGCGCCTCGCGACGAAGCAGCTCGTGCCCCTCATCCCGGGTGGCTTCAAGGTCCGCTACTCCGAGGGCGACCTCACGCAGGGCCTCGTGCTGCACGACGTCGAGCTCGACGACCTCGACGGTCGCCCCGCAGTGAAGGTAGAGCGTCTCGAGCTGAAGTACTCGCTCCTCGCCCTCCTCTCCGAGCGCGTTCAGCTCGACGTGGCCGGGGTCGACGGGGCGACCGTCATCCAGAGGCCGCTCAAGGACGGCCGCGACAACCTTGCGACGATGATCAAGCTGGACAAGCCGATGCCGACGACGCCGTCGGAGCTGCCCGTCTCCGTGGTGGTCGACGCGCTCGACTTCGACGCGCGCTACGTCAAGCTCGGGACCGGCGGTTCGCTCGCCCACGTGCCCCGTGATCACGACGTGCGTGCGAAGGTGCACGCGCGCTTCGACCTCAGCCACGCCATGGTGCTCACCGTCGAGAAGCTCGTCATCGACTCCACTTCGCCCGCGAAGGCAAGGCTCACCGCCAGCGGCACGACGCACCTGACCCCGGACGCGAAGAAGATCGACCTCCGTCGCGTCGTGGTGCGCGTCGAAGGCGATGCCGGCCAGCTTCGTCGCAAGGTCGACAAGGTGGAGCTGCGCGGGCCCGCGCAGATCGTCGCGACCGCCAACGGCACCATCGACGACCTCGCCACGACCGTCAGGCTCGACACGAACTCCCCGAAGGTCCATCTCCGGGCCGACGCCCACGTCTATGCGAACCGCGTCGTCCTCCACGAGCTGACGCTCAAGTCGATCTTCGCCAACATCGACGCGCACGGCTCCTACCACTTCAACAAGACCGGCGAAGGCAAGGTCAAGATCGACGTGGCCGACTTCAAGCCGTTCGAGCTGTTCGGCGCGCCGCCGATGCAGGGCTCCGCCAAGGTGGAGGCCACGGCGAATCGCGAGGGCGGGCACGTGACGGCGAAGATCGACGGCGTCGTGAAGAACTTCGGCATCGCGAAGAACCGCATTGGCAAGGTCGTCATCGACGTCGCGATGACCGACCTCGACGGACACGCGCTCGTCACGGCCGACGACGCGGTGCTCGGCGCCATCCAGCTGCGCGTCATCAAGGCCAAGATCGACGGGGGGCCGAAGGGCGTCGTCGTCGGCGTCGTCGCGCAGGGTCCCGAAGGCGTGCGCATCGAGCTCGCGGCCGACGCGCAGCCGAGGACGGACAAGAAGAAGATCGAGGGCCTCGTCGCCTCGCTCGATCGCTTCGTGCTCAAGGCCGGCGGCACGCCGTGGACACTGGACCGCCCCGTGAAGGTGGATGCCGACTTCGAGAAGCAAGCGTACTCGCTCAGCCCGCTCGGCCTCAGTAACTACACGCAGCACGCGACGATCGAGGGCAAGTACATCGGCGACGAGCTGCGCGACGTGCACGTCAAGATCGTCCACTTCGACCTCAGCCAGCTACCCGCGCTGCTCTCCCCCGGTCACGTGCTGCCGCACACCGACCTCCAGGTCACCGCCGAGGCCTCGGGGCCGCTCGATCGCCCGAATGCCGGCTTCGCATTCGAGGGGGTCGGAGACGGCAAGTCCGACCACGACCTCATCCGGCTGCATGCATCCGGGGACGGGCGCCTCAAGAGCGGGCGCCTCACTGCGAAGGTGTTCGCGACCATCGGGGGCCAGAAGGTCAGCGCCAGGACCGACATGCCGTTCCCGCTCCGTCCCGACCAGCCCATCGAGGCATCATTCGACGCGTCCGTGCTGCTCAACGCGTGGTTCGCCGACCTGCTCGTTCCGAAGGTCATCCAGACCCAGCCCATCCTGCTCTACACGCTCGGCGCAAAGGTCACCGCGCAGGGTCGTCTGAGCGGAACCACGTCCAATCCCAAGCTCAACGGTAGCGCGCGCTGCGCCCGGTGGGGAACCGTCAACTCGCATGGTGATCTCGGCATGTCGTTCGAGTACGCCGACGCGAAGCTCGGCGTCTCGAGCACGCTGTCGCTCTCCGAGCTTCCGCTCGGCGGCGGCAGCGCAGCCGGTGTCGTGCAGCTCACGTCATCGCTGCCCATCGACCTCGCGCCGGTCCTCTCCGGGGAGGGAGTCAGCGTGTTCGACACCGGGGCCGACTGGGCTGCCAAGCTCGATCTCAAGCACGTCGACATCGAGAAGCTGCCCTGGGAGGGCCTCGGCATCGTGCCGATCATCGGCCACGGCTGGTTGACTGCGAGCGCGCAGCTCTCCGGCACCGACCAGCACCCGAAGGCGAACGTGCACTTCGA
>JAYTLP010000099.1:0-10708 GCA_043729375.1 Myxococcales bacterium | reverse complement strand
GTTCTTCCGGCCCCACCGCGAAAACCATAGAAGGCGATGACTGGGGGCGACGGGACAGCGTCGGGTATAGCCGACTCGCCGGTACCATACTTGCCCACGACACCCGCGAACGATGCGGCCGAGAACATCGCGCCGGGTGCGACGGGCGGTTGAGCGTTGACGCCCGGCGATGGCTTCTGCTTGCGTGCCATGACCTACCTCGCACCTCGGCGCGGTTTTCGAAGCCGCCCCACCGTGATGCCGTCCAAGAGCAATTCGCCGAGCACCGACGCCCGCTGAACCTCTTCTTCCGCCGCCAGCGTTGCAAGGGGCTCCGTGCCGTACCGCAGCGAGTAGGGTCGCCCTGACGCGGTCATGCGCTTCCAGCAGGCGTCGTCCGACCACGGCTTCCCGCAGGTTTCGACGAACCCCTTTATCCTCAGATGTGAGCCAAGCACGTTGAGGTCATGTCCCCGAGCGCCTCGGAAGAGCTCCGCATGAACCTGTGGAGCCTTCTCGGCTAGCGCCTCAACGCTGACGTAGCCGCCCCTGGAGAGCAGTCGCGCCTTGATCGCACACTCAAGAGACACATGCGCGAGATACGCCGCGCTGCAAGGCGTCAGGGCCGGCTGCGGCGATGTGCCGGCAGCGGTTCTCTCGAGGACACGGCACGCACTGTGAAGGTGGCCGCGTCCTGCACGCCGGAAGTTGTCAAGTGTCGTCCGATGCTCGGTCATGACTCGTCGCTCTCCTCGGTGTCGCTGTCCTCTTCTTTGCGCGTCGTGGCAGCGCGCTTCGTTCGCGCGGCCTTACTCTTCGGCGGCGGGAAGCGACATCTCCATTCGTCAACGAGCTCGTGGCTTGGGCCCTCGGGGCCGACGAGGGCCTGAAGCTCGGCCTTGAGCCGTGTCGCCGATGCAGAGTCTTCGCGCGCGATGTCGGGTAGTAGACGCCACGCGCTGTCTAGCAGGCCGATGCGGTCGCCGAGCGGCACTGAGGCGTCCTCAAGCTCCTCGTCAATGGCAAGGATGGCCTTCACGCGCTGGTGCGCAGTCCAGCCCGCCCAGCCGTGCAGCGTCTCGACACCGGCGCGCCCGGGCACTTCGGTGAAAGCGATGAAGCGCTCCTTCGGGACGTCGAGCTTGCCGCGCAGGCGCCAGTAGTCGGGCTTGAGAAAGTCGCCGGAGCCGTAGGCGGGCGGCACCTCGGGCGTCACCTTCTCGCCCGCGTCCTCGCGGCGCTGGTCGGCCCAGCTGCGCTCCCAGACCTGGCGCTTTACGAGCCCGGCGGGCTTGTACACGTGGAAGCGGTGGCTGGGGACGGCGTCGCCCTGGAGCGCGCTAGCGACGAGCTGCGAGAGGCTGAAGTCCTTGCGGCCGGCCAGGACTTCGCACACGGCGAGCACGTGCGCGTCGTCTTGCAGGTTCGCAACGAGCTGTTCGAGTGAGAATGCCTGTGCGCGCGCCTTAGCGGCGTGCTCGACGCGACCGGCGAGCCATTCGCTGAGGGCGACGCGCTCCTGCACGGCGTAGTCGGGCTTGTACCAGCGGCGCTTGAAGTTCGCTGTCTCGATGAGGCCGAGCGCGGGCGTCGCGGCGGTGCGCGCGCGGCGAGACTCAACGCGCGTCTTTACTCTGGTCGACGCCTCCTTCGGCAGCTCGGTGAGCGGCTCCCAGCCGTGGCGCGTCCACCAGTCCGACGGTTGCTCGTCGGGCTCCCCAGAGCGCGCGAGCGTCTCGCGGTTCTGCGCGTCGCGCTCGGCGAAGGTGAGATTCCACGGAAGCCACGTCGGCGGGCACGCTTCGACCGCTTCGGGTGCGACGACATCGCTGTTGATGTCGAGGCCGTAGAGGGCGTAGCAGAGCCAGTCGATCTCCTCTTGGAGAGCAACCATCTGCTCCATGTCGGCGAAGTCGGCTTTCTGCAGGCTGTCGAGCGCGATCCGAAGTTTCGATCCATCGGTCCAGCCACCGGCGTCGAGAAGCGATCGCACAGAACGCCGCGCGCGTTCTCGGGCGAATTTGTCGAGCTTCGCTGCGTACGGGGCGACCTTCTTGCTCGTATCGACGACCGGAAAGAGCTTCACCTTGGTCGCGTCGAACTCGAAGAACTGTTCCCAGAGCTGACTCTTCATGCCCTCGTTCACGCCCTGGCTGCCCTTGCAGTGGAACACCTGCTTCATCCAGAAGCAGCCAGTGGAGGAGTTGAAAAGGCCCAGGAGCGCAAGGTGATCTTTCTCGCTGGCTCCTTCGGCGAGCTTGATGACGGGCGCTTTGCTGTTCACGACCACTCGATCGCGGAGCAACGCGAACTGGGCATGGGTCGACACGTTCGCGAACACGATTAGCAACGGACCTCGAAACCGCTCCGCGAAGAGCATCGAGTATTCGAACCACTTGAGACCGTGCTCGAGTTGCGTCTTCCCGAACGCCACACGTCCGCTCAGCAACGTGCGGTATGGCCAGAGCCGTTGAAACACGGCCGCATGCTCCTGTACCTTCGCGTCACTGTCGTAGGGGAACAAGACATGGGACGAGGGCTTCGCGTACCAGTCGCGTACGTCCTGCCCGACAACGTGTCCAAGGGTGACGTCAGCGGGAAGCCCGCCGTGCAGCGTTCCCTCCGGCACCTCGTAGGCTTCGTCGGCGCGAATCACCGAAACAGCCCCAACCGCGGAGACGAGATCGCTGAGTCGCCTCTTTGAAGCTACCTCGAGAACCGTCTTGAGCTCGGCCGCACCGCCACCGCCGAGACTCCACGGGTGCTGGGCGAGCGTGTCCCGTGGAAGTGCAGCGACGCTGATGTACTCGTTGTGAAATCCCGCTCTAGCCCACCCCTCTGCGATGCTCGTCCAAACCTTCCCCTTGGCCGGGTCATCAGGCGTACCGCTTTCGCCGCGCTTCCCCATGACGGCCTGAACCAGATCACCGGCGGGCCGTTGATTGCGACCGAAGAGAAGGATGGTAGGAGTCCCATGGAACGGGATGTACGCCTGCGAGGTGTCGACGACGAGCGTGAGGTCGTAGCCAGCGAGCACCTTCTCGATGAGCGGTTTACCAAACTCCCGCTTCATGAAGTTGTTGCTCGTGATCAGCCCAACGAAGCCGGTCTTCTCCGCAAGCTGGAAGCAGCGCTCGGTGAAGGGCGAGCCGAGCGAGTACTCGCGGTACGCCGAGACGTAGCGCTGGTTCTTACCGGCCTTCTCGCGGTGGTAGTCCTTCCGAGCCGCGTCCTTCTCGGTGATGAATGGGGGGTTCGCTACCACGGCGTGGAACTTCTTCTCGAAGACCTTCCTAAGAGCCGCCCTCACATCCGAGCGCGTGAGCGTCGCGCGCGGCCTCTCCTCGGGCTTCTCGAAGAGCGAGAACTGGAGCGAGGGCTTCTGCTCCTCCTTCTCGACCTGCTCGAGCCCATCCGCCCAGTACACGTGCGGGTGGAAGCGGGCGGCGTCGGCGAGCTTGGTCACGCCCGCCAACTCGGCGGCGGTCATGATGAGGCGCGTGCGGGCGAGCGCGCACGCGTAGTCGTTCAGGTCGATGCCGACGACGCGGTCGAGCGCGTGCGCGACGACCTTCTCCTTGGACCAGTCCGGGTGCTTCTCAGCGGTCGCCGCGACGAGCCGCTTGAGCGCGTCGATGAGGAAGTGGCCGGACCCGCATGCAGGATCGAGCAGCCGCACCTCGTCGGCGCCGAACGTCTCGATGGCCGGCGTCAACGTGCGATCGAGGATGAACGCGCGCACGAAGTCGGGCGTCTGGCAGAGGGCGAAGCGGTCCTTCACGACCGGATCGAGCTCCTGGTACAGGTCGCCCATCAGCTCGCCCTCGAAATGCTCCTCGGCGAAGCTCCACAGCACACCCGTGTCGGCGTCGCGGTGCCGCCAGAAGGCGATGAGCGAACGGGACAGCTCGTCGGCCGGCGCCGCAACCTCCGCGGGCTGCGGGCTGAAGAGCTCCGGAAGGCCGCCGTGCTGGCTTGCGAGGTCACGGTAGATCCAGCGCAGGAATGCTGTCTCTCCGAGGTGTGGGGCGAGCCCCTCGAAGAGCTGTTGTGCCTCGAGGTCGAGCAACCGGCCGGGGCTCAGGAGCCCGCGATCCTCGAGTACACGCACATAGACCGACTTGAGAACCCACAGGACGGCCGCTCGACGCGAGAGCAAGTCCGTCCAAACGTCAAAGTCTTCAGCGACTCGCTCGTCGGCGTGAAGCTGCAGCGCGCGTTCGCGCACCGAACCGGGCGCGCGCGTCTTGGTGCGCAGGTCGGCGGCGATCTTCGCCACGTGATCGCGAAGGGCAGCGGTAAGTCGGGCTCTATCGGTTTGCTTCATGGTTCGTTCAGCCCGGAAGAACATTCAAGAGAGGAAGCGTCGCACCCTCGAGGTGCCACATGGCGGCCCCCTCGTTGAAGCGGGGTTGGCGGTTGTGGATGACGCCGGGAACGACGAGCACCCAGAAGCCACGGCTGCCGGAGAGAGTCTCGTCGTAAAGGCGGCGCGGGAAGTCGAGCGCCTCGCAGAGCCCGAGAATCGCGGTGTCACCGAGCACGATGACCTTACCCGGTTGCCCGTGCTCCTCCAGTAGGCGGAAGAGCGTCGCCTCCGCCGCGTCCGTGAGCGCATCACGCTGGGCGATGAATCGCTCGGCCCTCTCGAGCGCCGGCATCTCGGCCGCGTGCTCCGCGAAGAACGCGTCCTCGAACGACACCCAGGTGCCGCCGATTGCGCCAGCGATCGAGCGCCCGATCTCCGGATGACGCTCCGGCGGCGTGACGAGCATCCGGAATCCGCGCGAGTGAGACGCGTCCCGAAGCATGTCGCGCACGATCTCCTCAGGGCTTCGCTCGGTGCCGAACGAGGACTGGAGATCGTCCGACGCGAGCGCGGGCGACGCCATGATCGAACCCGTGCGCCCGGGAAGTACGCGCTGTCCCTGCACGCGACAGTCGAGGTCTCGAAGGATCTCGAGCAAGTGGTCCGCGTCTGGATACGGGGTCTGCGGACCGAAGACGCGACGAACGCGGCGTTCGAGGTCTTCGAGAGCGACCGGCTCGCGGGTCTGGTCGAGAACGAACCCGATGCTGTGTTTGGGGTCGATCGGCCCGATGAAGAGGTGCCCCGTCTCCGCGATAGCGACGTCCTCGCAGAGACGAACACCGAGGGCGAGGGGATCTCCGTCGAAGTGAGGGAGGAGACCCAAGAGGGTCCGCCGCGCGGTCTCTGGTTCGATCGGTGGCCATTGACCGCCGAGGCGAACGACCTCGGCCGCGAACGCGCGGAGCGTCTCGCGGTCGAAGACGGGGCGCGCCACGAGCGGTGTCTCGGCACCATCGACCTCGACCAGGTGTACGCGCCCGGACGAGAGGCGCACCATGAGGCGCACCATCCCGGCACCGTTGACGATCCCCGCGGGCCACTCCTCTTCGAAGCGCTCCCCGATCTCGTCTAGGCGCACGATTCCGCCGAACCCGTCGAGCACCGTATCGAGCGCCGTGCTCGCGTCCGCGAGGAGCGATTGGTCGAGCCGCTCCAATCCCTTCGAGAGATCGATGCTGACCTGGGGCTGGCTCTTGCCCAGATCATCAGCGATCTCGCTCTGCACTTCGGGGTCGCCCGTGAGACCGACGGACCGCTCGACGGCAACTCGCTGCGCGTCGTTGAGCGGGCGCGCGGCGAGCTCCCACATCCGATCGAGCGTGTGCGCGTTGCCCGTGGCTTCGGAGCTGTGCGCGCGGAACTGATGAAGCGCTTCGACGACCTGGGCCAAGCGCGTCCGCCCGATCCCGGTGACCGCAAGGAGCTCCGCGTGCGTCAGCGATGCGACCGCCCCGATCGTCGGGAGCTCCGCTTGCTCGAGCGCGGTCCGCAGCGCGGCCGCCATCGGAAGCTTTTGCACGGGCTCCGGTGAGTCCACGAGATCGGGGACGAGCGGCGGATCCACACGCATCGGCCCCGAGGCCACGGCGGCGATACCGCGACCGAGGAGCGTCTCCTGGAAGGCGACGAGATCTGCGGCCGTCTTGGTCCCGATCGCGTGGATCGCTCGGACCTGCGTCGGCGGCAGCGCCAGCAGCTCGCCGATCGTATGCACCTGACAGCGAGCGAGCGCGTTCATCGCCCGGCGCGATAGGCCCGTAAGGCGCAACGGGGTGGTCGCATCGAGGTTCTGCGGTGGAGGCGTGGACGGCGACACCGCGACGTCGTCGCCAAGCGCCACGAGCAGGGCATCGCGCATCGCACGCGCAGAAGGGAATCGCTTCTCGGGGACGGAATCCAAGGCCTTCTTGAAGAAGGCAGCCAGCCCGGGAGGTTCGATGTCGTCCTCGCGCACTGCGGGGGCCTGCCCCGGCTCGGGGACGCGACCGTCGAACGCGTGGCGACCGGCGTAGAGCTCGAAGAGGCAAAGGGCCGCCGCGAAACGGTCGGTCGCGTGGGTCCAGCGGGCGCTCGTCGGATCGCGGTAGAGCGCCGTGCCTCCGTACGGAGCATCCTCGGGGATCCCGGCGAGGCTGAAGTCGATGATGATGAGGCGACCATCGTTGACGAGAAGGTTGTCGGGCTTCAGGTCCTTGTGTGTGACCGACTTTTGCTCGAGGTAGTCGAGGCCAGCGAGCAGATCCTCCGCGAGCTTCCGCTGTGCGGTCGGCTCCGGCGTCGGGTGCGCGGCGAGCCATTGGCGAAGGGTCTCCCCTCCCACGCGTTCCATCACGAGGGTGAGGCGCCCCTCGACCATCTTGGTCAGGTCGATGACGCGCACGACGTTCGGATGATCGAGCGTAGAGAGCACCTGGTACTCGCCACGGAGCGCCTCCTCTGCCGCGTCCTCCGTACGCGCGATCTTCAGCGCTCGTGTGCGCCCGCTGACGAGATGGCGCGCCGCGTAGACGACGGCCATCCCGCCCTGCCCGAGGCGCGACACGATCTCGTAGTCGCTACCGACTCGCGTACCGGCCTGGAGGTTGTCGGCATCGAGCGGTGCCTTCCGGTCCAAGACGACACCAGGAAGCGTCCGCGCCTCCGGCTCGCGCGCGACGCGCACCGCCGCAATCGCGTCGGCGAGCGAGGCGTAGCGATCCGTGGGGCGCAGCTCCACCATCCGCGCGACCGCCTCGTCGAGGCTGAGCGGGATGCGTTGGGCCATATCTCGCACGCGACGCATCAGCCGACGAGCAGCCATCAGCTGCCGCGTGTTGTCGAAGAGCGGCTTCCCCGTGAGGATGAGCGCGAGAATGGCGCCAAGGCTGAACTGGTCCGACGCAGGCTCGGCGCTGCTGAACGCCGTGACCACCTCGGGCGCCGCGAACACGAGCCGGTCGTCCGCCAAGCTGGTGAGTGAGATGGTCGCGTCCGACGTGAGTTGCTTCGCGAGATCAAAACCGGTCACCCGGATCTGCTGCGGGTCGAGCCGGTCCTCCACGAGGATCACTTCGGGTCGCAGGAGCCGATGAACCACGCCCTGGCGGTGCGCGTCGTCCAACGTCTGCGCTACCCGCATCCAGAGGTCGGTGCGGGCGTGAAGGTCGGCCTTCTCTTTGCCGCGCGTGTCGGGGCCATAGCGCTCGACCCACGTCGTCAGCGTGATCCCCTTGAAGTACTCGAGCGGAAGCACGATCCCCGCTTCGTCCGAGAAAGGAGGGTCGGCGGTCAGGATCCCTTCGCTTCGTCCGAGACGGCCAAGAACCTGCGCTTCCCACCGTGCTCGCTCGGCAACGCGATCGCGTTGGGCGTCCGTCGCGAGCGGCGGAACGCTGTAGATGCGCAACAAGCGTTCGGCGCCCGAGAGTGTGTTCGTTCCGAGAAGTTCCGTGAACGTGTCTTGGAGATCGACGGTCTCGACGATCTCGTACTCACGCACCTTCCTCACTGGCTTGGGCCCGCTCTGCGCCCCGGTGAAGAGCTCGATGAGCTCTCGTTGGGCGTGCGACGACGGTGATTGCGCCCGCCCTTGGCTGAGCCGCGTGATGAGCGCAGGGTCTTGGAGCGCGGCGAGGATCGTCCGACGCGTGTGGACGCGATCATTGCTTGCTGGACCACGCACTCCGACGTCGGTGGTGGCGGAGAGGAAGACGAGCCCCTCGGTCCAGACCTGGCCTGCCTGAAAACTCGCATTGCGCAGGTGGGTCTTCAAGACCTGGGCCGTGATGCGATTGAGCTTTAGAGGGCTGCGGATCTTTTGCGGCAGCCACCAGTCGTTGTCGGTGCCCTCGATGCGCCCGCGGTAGGACTTGATCTCGACGACGAACGCGGCGTGAGGGGCCACGACAACCGCGTCGAGTTCGTAGATCACGCCGCTCCGCTCGACGAGCCACGGGTTGCCGTAGACGGTGTATTCGGCGGGCAGTCCCTCAACGAGAAAGCGGAGGGCCTGGCGCTCGGCGTCGTGAGCGGGTTCACCAATCGGGATGAAGTGAGCTGGCATCAGCTACACCAAGAGAACCTTCGCGTTCGGGAACCAGATCGCGAGCTGGTCTTCGACGCGAAATACGCCACCCTTGTCGGGGTGGAGGCCGATGACGAAGTCAAACGTGCGCTGTCGCAGTGGATGTTCGGTGTCACGCAACGCGTCCGCCTCGACTCCGACTGCAAACTCGGAGTGGGGCGCGCCCCGGTCCAACCCGATCAAGCCCGCGAGCGTCAACTCTCGCCAGCCAGTGCAAGCGATCACGAAGTTCTCCTGAAGCGTGAGGTCGTTCTGATTTAAGAGGAGGTGGTGCGCCAGCTGGCCCCCCGTTCCCGGTAGCTCCAAGACCTTTTGGTGGGCTTTGACGACGTGGAGCTCGGAGCGAGCAAGGCGCGTCGAAACCCCGAGCAGCCGAGCCTGTTCGGCGATGTACGCAGCGGACGGCTCGTCAAGCTTTAGCTTCCCGACGGCGCCGAGCCAGCTTTCAGCGATCGCGGGCGGCAGAAGGTCCAGCCGGGGACCGCCCACGGCATCGCCCTCGAATGGGATGCGATGGATCACTGCGGCGTCCTCGAAGAGGAGGGCGACAAGGTCGGCACCATCAAGCCGGCCCCGGAACCGCATCCACGTGTCGAGCCGAGGCTCGGTCAGCCGCGGCGTCCGGCGTCCGGCTGCTTCGTCACGAGCGATCGCGTGCAGCAGTGCCGCTGCCCAGGCGCCGGTGGAGGCTAGCTCAGGGCTCAGACCAGAAATGTCAAGGCTCGGCATCGATCTCACCTCTGCGATTCCGGGTTCGACGCGTTGGCCGAACGAGAGTCGGGTGCGCGGCGGCGTAGGCCCGTGCGCCTCGTGGCGACCGCGAGTTGAGCACGACGAGGCTCATTTCGCACCTCCCACGCCGGTCCTCCGATCGCCTTAGGCGGCTGCTTTCGTTCCAGGCGTCGAACAGTTGAACACTGGTGGCGAAGCCGTACATGCCCCCCACGGGTAATGACAAGCTCCGGGCGATGTGGTTGGACGATCGCGTCCCTCCTGAGTCCAAGCGCGACAAGCATCAGCCGATCGCGAGCTCGACCAGGGCACCGCCCGCCGGAAGATGAACCCACGCGGAGAGCTCGCCGCCTCCGGACGCGCGGAGGGCGTCCGCATAGGTCGCCAACTGCGCCCTGAATGCGTCCACCTTCGCACGCCAGGAGTGCTCGTCGCCCGGAAACGTCTTGTGGTCGAAAATGACGAGGCCATCGGCGGTGTCGAGGAGGAGGTCTACGATGCCTTCGGTGCGCCGTGCCTCCGAGGCCGCAGGCGGGAGCGATTCCACTGCCACCTCCCGCCGCCACACCGCCGCCGGCCACCTCTCCTCAACGAACCCCCGCAACCGATCACTTGCCGCCACCAGATCCTCCGCCCCCACCGTCCCCACCAACCCCGCCCCCGCAATCAACCTCCTCGCCCTCCCCACCCGCTCCTCCTCCGTCAACCCCTCCACATCCGCCGCGAAGAATGCGTGCACCGCCGTGCCCAGCACGTCCCACGCGGCCATCTCCCCCGTCACCGCCAGCTTTCCCGGCAGCCGCACGATCTCCCCCACCTCCGGCAGCACGAGCTCCGGCCAGTCCACCGCGGCGTTCGACGGCAGGATCCGGTACGTCGGCAGTACCACGCTCGCATCCACCGCCGGCCGCACGAACCACCGCCGCTCCTCCGCCGCCGCCCCTTCCGCCGCGAGCGCCGCGCTCGCGGCCCCCAGCCGCCACACCCGCGCCGCCACCTCCACGCCCGCCACGCGCGCCGCCTCCCGCGCGCCATCCGCCGCCGCAACCGGCAGGCGCACGAGCGGCTCCCCTGCCCCGTCCGCCAGCGCATCGAGCCACTTCGATTCCGCGACCGTCACCGACGGATCCTTCTTCGACTTGGCCGCCTTCGTCGACACGCGCACCGCCAGCACCAGGTGATCCCGCGCGCGCGTCAACCCGACGTACAGCAGCCGCGCGCGCTCCTTCTCCTCGCGCATCCGCACGCGCTGCCCCTCCGGTGAGGCCTCGCCGCGATCCATCAGCGAGCCCGTCTTCAAGCCGCCGAGAGGCCACGGCCAGTAACGGATCCAGCGTCCCGCGAGCGGGTCCGTCGGATCGAACGCGCGGTCACCGTCCGCTTCGGGCGAGACGTGAAACGCATGGCGGCGCTCTGCCTTGTTCAGGCTCGACAGCACCACCACCGGCCACTCCAGGCCCTTGGCCTTGTGGTACGTGCACACGATCACCGCGCCGTCGTCCGTCGGGACGTGCTGATCGTCCGACGCGATCACCTCGTCGCGCCGCAGCTTCGGCGCGCCG
>JAYTLP010000098.1:0-4466 GCA_043729375.1 Myxococcales bacterium | reverse complement strand
ACGAAGTGCGACGGGCACGGCTCTTACAGCTACGCCGACTGCAAGACGACCAGCGAGACGATCTTTTCGCGTGATGTGAAGGTGTCGGCGACCGGCGTCATCACCGAGCGCATCCGCCCGGAGACGCCGGGAGAGTTCGAGATCCGCGTCGAGGCGACCGATTCGAAGGGACGCGCGGTGAAGTCGTCCTCGAGCGTCTACATCATCGGCAAAGGCGAAGCGTTCTGGAGCGGCGACGAGTCCGACCGTGTCTCGCTCATCGCGTCCAAGCAGAGCTATCAGGCCGGCGAGACCGCAAAGCTCGTGGCCCGCACCAACATGCCCGGTGCAACCGCGCTGGTGACACTCGAGCGCAACGGTGTGCTCGATGCCTACGTGAGCAAGCTGAGCGGCGAGGGCTTCTCGATCCCCATCAAGGCCGAGCACGCGCCGAACGTGTTCGCGTCCGTCGCTCTCGTCACGGGGCGGACCGGCGCTGGTGACAAGCTGCGGCCGCGCTTCAAGATGGGCGTCGTCGACCTGCAGGTCTCGTCCGAGGCGCAGCGCCTGAAGGTCGTCGTCACCACGGACCGGAGCGAGTACCGCCCGGGTGCACCGCTCGAGGGCACGGTGAAGGTGCTCGACTCCGCGGGCAAGCCGGTCGCGGCCGAGGTGTCCCTGTCCGTCGCGGACGAGGGAGTGCTCCAGGTCATCGCGTACCAGACCCCGGACCCCATGAAGACGTTCTACGCACCGTGGGGCCTCGGCGTCGATACGGCCACCACGCTCAACCGCATCTCGCGTCTCGCGGACCCGGAGGCCGGCGACCCTGACGAGGGCGGCGATTCCGCGCCGGCGTCGTCGGGACGGATTCGCTCGAAGTTTCTGTCGTCCGCGTTCTGGGCGCCCGCGCTCGTCACCGACGGCAATGGCGACGCGCGCTTCGCTTTTGCGCTGCCCGACAACCTCACCGCGTTCCGCCTGATGGCCGTCGCGGCCGACAGGGGCACACGCTTTGGCTCCGGCGACCTGCGCGTCAAGGTGAACAAGCCGCTGCTCGTGCAGCCGATCCTGCCGCGCTTCCTGACCGCCGGTGACGAGGCGCAGCTCGGCGTGGTCGTGCACAACTACACGAGGTCGGGAGGCACGGTCACCGTCGAGGCGCGGGCGGAGGGCATCACACTCGCGACCGCGATAGCCACGGTCGAGGTGCCGAGCCAGGGCTCCGCGCCCGTGCGCTTTGCGGCGACCGCTGGTTTCGTCGCCGAGGGCAAGCTCACCTTCTCGGCGAAGCTCGCGGGTGAAGAGGACACGGTCGCGCTGACGCTGCCCATCGAGCGCAGCCTCGTGTACGAAAAATCGGCGCTGCGCGACGGCCCGATGTCCGGGCACCTCGAGCTGCCGGTGGGCTGGGGCAAGGACGACGTCGCCTCGGCCAGCTCTCTGCAGCTCACCATCGACGGCACCGGCATGGCGGAGCTGGGGCCGAGCCTGCGCTCGCTCATCGAGTATCCGTACGGATGCCTCGAGCAGACGCTCTCTCGCTTCATCCCGCTCACGAAGGTGAAGGAGCTGTCGGAGTCGCTCGACCTCCCGGCGCTGCGAGGCGAGCGAATGAAGAGCTTTCTCACCGTGGGCGCGGCGAAGGTGGTGCGACACCAGCACATCGACGGTCATTTCAGCCTGTGGCCCGACTCGGAGCCGCAGCCGTTTCTGACCGCCTATGCGCTCTGGGGGCTCTCGGAGGCCAAGCGTGCAGGTGTTGCGGTCGACTCGGCCGCCATCAAGAAGGGTCTCGCCGCGCTCCACGCCTGGACCGAGAGCAAGGACGCAGCGAGCAGCCCCGGCAAGCTAGGCACCCTCGCGATGTCCGCCTACGTGTTCGCCGACCTCGGCAAGGCGGACGCTGCGCTCGACGGTCGTCTCTACGCCGTGCGTGCGCAGCTCCCCCGCTACGGGGCCGCTTTCCTGCTGTCGGCGCTCAAGCTCGGCCACGCGCCCGTCGAGCAGGTCGCGACCCTACAGAAGGAGCTGCTCGGCCAGGTTGCGGCGGACGGCGGCGGCCTCGTGCTCCGCGAGACCGCGTCGATGCGCGACGAGCTGCTCGAGTACATGAGCTCCGACGTGCGCTCCACGGCCATCTTGCTGCGCGCACTGCTCCTCGTCGATCCGAAGAACGCGGCGAACGCGAAGCTCGCAGCTGGCCTGCTGCGCTCGCGTCAGGTGGGCTCGATGTGGGAGAGCACGCAGGACAACCTCTATGCGCTCGTGGCGCTGGCCGCGTATGCGAAGCAGAGCGCGGGCTCGCCGGTCGAGGTCACGGCCAGGCTGGGGGGCAAGCTGGTGCTCGTGAAGAAGCGTACCGCGAGCGTTGCCTCCGTGACGCTGCCGCTCGACGGCGTCCGGCCCGGGATGCTCGTGCTGGACAGTGCGGGCTCCTCGTTCGTGTCCGTGCTGCTCGTCCGCGCTCATCGCAGCGATGGCAACAAGGCCGTGGCGCAGGGCTTCTCCATCACCCGCGTCTATTTCGATGCGAAGATCGACGCGCCGATCGTGAGCGCGAAGCCCGGCCAGCTCGTGCGTGTGCGCGTGACCGCTTCCTTGTCGACCGAGCACCGCTACATCGCGCTCGTCGACCCGCTCCCCGCGGGCCTCGAGCCAGTGAATCCCAAGCTCGCGGACCAGGAGAACGTGCGCGATCGATCCGGCCACGACTGGTGGCGCAATCACTGGGTGCAGACCGAGCTGAGGGACGATCGGGCACAGGCCTTTGCCGACGAGATCGGGCCGGGCGACATCACGCTCGAGTACCTCGCGCGCGCAGCGATCTCGGGGCGGTTCCTCGCGCCCCCGGCGACCGTCGAGGAGATGTATCACCCGGCCGTGCGCGGTCGCACGCCTTCCGCGCGCTTCGAGGTCACCAGGTGAAGCGGCGCGTGCTGCCAGCAGTGGCGGTGGCGATCCTCGCCATTGTCCTCGTCGTGGTGCTCCGGCCCTATCCGGTGGCGCTGCTGTCTCCCGATCACGATGCGCCGCTCGTGGTCACGGATCGCCACGGTGCGGTCCTGCGCACCGTTCCCTCGGCGAGCGGGCGCCGCGAGACGTGGCTGTCGCTCGACGAGGTGCCGAGCGTCGTCGTGCTCGCGGTGCTCGCATCGGAGGATGCCGACTTCTTCGAGCACGGCGGCATCGACCTGCGCAGCTTCGGTCGCGCCGCCTGGCTCGACGTCGAGGCGCGCCGCTACACGTATGGCGGCTCCACGCTCGGCATGCAGCTCGCGCGGCTCCTCCGGCCGGAGCTCGCCCACAAGTCGATGCTCGCGAAGCTGCAGCAGACCGTCGATGCAATGCGGATCGAGCGCGCGCTCACGAAGCGGCAGATCATCGAGCAGTACCTGAACCGCGCGTACTTCGGCAATGGCGCCGTCGGCATCGAGGCGGCCTCGCGAACGTACTTCGGCAAGCCCGCGCGCGCTCTCTCCCCGGGCGAGGCCGTGCTGCTCGTGACTCTGCCGCGGGCGCCCACCTGCTACGACCCGTGCAAGCACCTCGACGCTGCACTCGTGCGTCGCGCGCATCTCGTCCAGCTGCTCGTGCAGCGACAGCTGATCTCCGGCGACGAACGACTCGCCATCGAGGCCGGACCGCTCGCACCCTCGCTCCATCGCGAAGAGAGCGTCGCGTCGCACTTCGTCGATTTCGCGCTCGCGCAGCTGCCGACCGAGGTGCGCGCTCACGGGGGTCGCGTGCACACGACGCTCGATCTGGCGCTACAGCGTCGGCTCGAGCGTCGGCTGCAGGAGCAGGTCGCGGCGCTCGGCGAAGACGGTCTGCACCAGGGGGGCGCCCTCGTGCTCGACACGGCGTCGGGCGAGATCCGCGCGCTCGTCGGCTCGGTCGACTACAAGGGCCCCTCCGGTCAGCTCGACATCGCGACGATGCGCAGGCACCCGGGTTCCGCGCTCAAGCCCTTCGTGTACGCGACCGCAATCGAGCAGGGTGGCAGCCCGGCGTCGATCGCGGTCGACGTGGCGGACGTGCCTTCGGCGTACAAGCTGCCGCACCCGACGTCGGCCGATCAAGGGCCGCTGCGGTATCGCGAGGCGCTCGCGGGTTCCTACAACCTCGCCGCGGTGCACGTTCTCGAGGAGCTCGGCATCGAGCGCGTACTCGGCAAGCTCCGGCTCGCGGGCCTCGGCGCACTCGCGCAGGCGCCGGACGCATACGGCCTGCGGCTCGCGCTCGGCTCCGCGCCGGTGCGCCTCGTCGACCTCGCGGCCGCGTACGGCTTCCTCGTCCGTGGGGGTAGCGTTACCGAGCCACGCGCGGTGCTGTCTGTCGAGCGCTCGGCGGACGTCTGGCGCCCGGCAGCATCGCGCGAGCGCCGCGTCTTCTCGACGGAGGCGAGCTGGCTCGTGATGGACATGCTCGCCGATCCCGAGGCACGGCGTCATCGCTTCGGTGACGAGCTGCCGCTGGACCTGCCG
>JAYTLP010000097.1:0-12446 GCA_043729375.1 Myxococcales bacterium | reverse complement strand
CAACACCCAGCCGTTCTCGCGGAGCTGGGGCAAGCGCGACTGGATGTTCCTGCACGCGGGCAGCCTCACGGAGCGCCTCGAGCTCGGCGAGGACGCGCTGTTCGAGCCCGTCGGCTCCACGGACACCGAGGCGATCTTCTGCGAGCTGCTCGCCAAGCTCGCGCAGCGGCGCTGCCGCAGCCTCCACGAGCTCGACGTCGCCGTCCTGCACGGCTGGCTCGAGGAGCTGAACGGCCTCGGCGTCCTCACGTGCGGCATCACCGACGGGCAGGACCTCGTGATGCACGCCGACCGCAGCGGCGACCAGCCGCTCTTCGTGTGCGAGATCGTGCCGCCCTACGACTCCGTGGTCCTCGGCGACGACGACGTGCAGGTCGACCTCACGCTGCACGGCGCCAAGGCGCGTCGCGCGGTGATCCTGTCCACCCACCCGCTCCGCCCAGAGAGCAACTTCGACTTCCGCTGGCGCCAGCTCGATCCGGGGACCACCCTCGTGCTGCGGCAGGGCCTCATCGTGGCGGAGCTCACGCCGGGTGGACGGCAGTTCATCCAGAACGACGGGCCCCGGCGCATCCACACGGCAGCGCCCGTGCGCCCGAGCGAGGCCCAGGCACGCCTGCTCGAGATCAGGCACAGGACGTCGTATCGCTACGAGCGGCCCATCGAGCGGAGCACGCACCTGTTCCGCCTCCAGCCCGTGCACGACCGCGTGCAGCGCGTGGCGTCCTTCCAGCTCGACGTCTCCGTCGAGGGACGGCGCATCGACTACGACGACGTCTTCGGCAACCGCGCGATGCGGCTCCTCCTCGACAAGCCGTTCTCGGAGCTCACCATCGAGTCACTCGCCACGGTGCTCACCACCGACACCGACCCGCTGCAGTTCCGGCCGATGCACGCGCGCACGACCATCCCGCTCAACTGGATGCCGTGGCAGCGCCACATGCTGCAGCCCTACCTCCTGCCGCCAGAGCTGCCGGAGAGCCAGCTCGTCGAGCTGCACGAGTACGCGATGACGTTCGTCGAGCGCAACGGCTACGACCTCATCGACACGCTGCTCGACATGAACCAGTCGATCTTTCGCGACTACGCTTACAAGCAAGGCGTCACGACGCTGCACACCACGCCGTTCGAGATCTACACGGATCGCAAAGGCGTCTGTCAGGACTTCACCAACCTGCTCATCTGCCTCGCGCGGCTGCTCGGCATCCCGGCGCGGTACGTGTGCGGCTACCTGTGGACCGGGCCGAAGCACCACAACCGGGTGATGGCCGAGGCAACCCACGCGTGGGCCCAGGTGTACCTGCCCGAGGTCGGCTGGAAGGGCTTCGACCCCACCAACGGCATCCTCACGCAGACGGACCACATCCGCGTCGCCGTCGGTCGCAACTACGTGGACGCGACGCCCACGTCCGGGACCATCTACGCCGGTGGCGGAGGCGCGGAGACGCTCGAGGTCTCGGTCACCGTGGACGAGACTGCGTAGCGACTACCTCTCGACGCCCGTGACGATGTACTCCGTCGGAGCGCAGCGCCACCACATGTGGAGATCCTGGCGGTACTGCAGCGTCGCGAGCTTGCCGGCCTTCTCCACCTCGCGGAGCTGCTGGACGATGGCAGCGCCGGGATCACGCGTGTCGAGGGAGAACTCCCACGTCTCGCCGCCCTGGGCCATGTCGCCGCCCTTCTGGAGCACGAGCTCGCCGACGGTGTACTTGCAGTAGGGCGGGCCCTTGGTGGTGATCTTGCGCAGGTAGCCCGTGCGCGTTCCCGTCGCGTAGCCGCGGAAATAGTAATAGCGCGCCGTCTGATAGAGCGCGATGACCGCGAAGACGGCGAAGAACCCGAGGAAGACCTTCAGCTTGCTCTTGCGGCTCATGGGCATAAGAACTTAGTACGCCGCCCCACACGTGCTGTAAATACCTACATTTGCGTGACACGGAAGCCGTGCAAAGCTACTCGCCATGAAAAAGACATCGTCGATCTACACGCTGGTCTCTTTCCCGCTGAGCTCCGCGCTCGGCATCTGCATGAGCCTTTCTGCGTGTAGCGCGCCGTCCAGTACGTCGTCCGGTGGCTCCAGGTCGGGCGGTTCCAACGTCGGTGGATCCAAGCCGGGCGGCTCTACCTCGGGCGGCTCCACCTCGGGCGGCTCCACTTCGGGCGGCGCCGTCACCACCGGCACGACCACTGGCTCCGACATCTTTCCGGCCGACAACGCCTGGAACCAGGACATCTCCGGCGCAGAGGTCGACCCGAACTCCGCTGCTTACATCGCCGAGATGGCACCGTCAGCGGGCATGCACCCGGACTTCTCCAACATCGTCGATGGCAACTACGGCATCCCGTACAGGGTCGTCAACTCCGACCAGCCGATGATGCCCATCAATTTCACCGACTACGCCGACGAGAGCGACCCGGGCCCCTACCCCATCCCGCTCGACGCCCCCATCGAGAACGGCAGCGATCAGCACGTCATCGGCGTCGACGTCGCGCATCACATGCTCTACGAGCTCTTCACGGCGTCGGTCAGCGGCAGCGGCTGGGATGCAGCATGCGGCGCGAAGTTCGACATGACCAGCAACGCGGATCGCACCGAGGGCTGGACCTCCGCCGACGCCGCCGGGCTGGCGATCTTTCCCGGCCTCGTCCGGGCCGACGAGGTCATCGACGCCGGCGAGATCAAGCACGCGCTGCGCTTCACGATGGTCAAGTCGCAGGCAGGCTATGTTGCGCCCGCCAGGCACTTTGCCTCCAGCAACACCAACCCGGCAACGCCGCCCATGGGGCTCCGCGTGCGCCTCAAGGCGAGCGTAGACATCTCCGGCGCCGGACCGCAGGCCAAGGTCATTCTCACCGCGCTCAAGAAGTACGGGATGCTCCTCGCCGACAACGGATCCAACTGGTACATCAGCGGCTCGCCCGACGCCCGCTGGAACGACGACGACCTGCACACGCTGGGCTCGATAAAGGGCAGCGACTTCGAGGTCGTGAAGCACGGCCCGATCGGCACCGTTTCTCCGTAATCAGCGCACCGGCCGCGACAGCACGACCGCGCCGGGGACACGACGGTCCCAGCGCGCGGGTAACATGGCCATCCCGTCGACGAATGTGAGCTCCTTCGCCTCGTCGGGTACCTCGGCCTCCGGCCTCGCAAAGAGCAGTCGCTGCTTTCCACGGGCGGCGTGGAGGTTCGGCGCCACCTCCACGGCGCCGTGTCGGCCGGGCCCCAGCGCCTCGGCCAGCGCACGCAGGACGGGCGCGTCGCCCTCGGTGAGAGCGAGCGCCGTGAAGGCGGTCTCCACTCTTGCGTGCGCCTTTGGGTCGGCGGCCGCGAGGTGCGCGAGCGCCCGCACCATCTTGGCCCGCACGGTGACGTAGGGGTCGTTCGGCAGCCAGCGCAGGAGCGGCTCGATCGCGCTCGGGCTGCCGAGTTCGCCGATGGCGTCGGATACCTCGGCACGCGAACGGACCGGTGCGAGCGCCACCAGCAGCGCGTCCAGCACGGCAGGGTCGTGCGACTTGTCGTGAGTCTGACCGAGCGCGGCCGCGAGCGCGACGACGAGTGTGCGGTCCTCCGTACGCACGATGGCGCGCGCCATCCTGGTGGCGTCGTTCGTCGCGAGCGCGATGCGCGCGTAGAGCTCGTCGTCGAGCGGCGCACCGTCGAGCCTGCTCAGCAGGGACGCACGCGCCGCCTCGTCCCCACCGCGCGCGCGCGCGAGCAGCACGAGCAGCGCGTCCTCGGCCGGCAGCTCACCGAGGCTCGGGGCAGCGAACGGGACCGGCGGCAGCGTGGCGAGGAGGCGGAGTGCATCGTGACGCGAGCCCGCCTCCAGCTCGGGTAGCATCGTCACGAGCGCAGTTGCTGCGGTCGCGTCGCCGCGCTGAGCGCGCTCGAAGAGCTGCTGTTGCGGCGGCGGGAGGTCGTGGTGCGCCTCGAAGCGCGACTGCTCGCTCATGAACGCGTCGAGCTGCGCACGAAGGCGTGCGGCCACCTCCGGACGCTTCGCGCTCGCGTCGCGCAGCTCGGCCGGGTCGACCGCGCGGTCGTAGAGCGCGCAGGTACCGACGTCGAGGTCGCAGGCGAGCTTGAAGGGACCGTCGACGATCATCTTCTTGCGATCGATCTCGGCGAACACAGGCCGGGGGCGCGGTGCCACCCGCGCCGCGCTCATGTATCCGGACAGGTCGCGGCCGCGCATCTTCGCCGAGCGCGTGACCCCGAGGAGCGAGAGCAAGGTCGGCGCGACATCCACGAGGCCGACCGCGCCGGGCAGCTCGCGCGCGGGGAGCGGCCCATCGGGCCCGAGAACCGCAAAAAACAGCGGCACGCGCACCTGCTCATCGAACAAGGTCGTGCCGTGGTAGCGGCCGCCGTGCTCCCCGAACTCCTCGCCGTGATCGGCGCACAGCACGACGAGCGCGCCCGGCCGCGTGCGCTGCAGGTACGCGAACAGCCGCTGCAGCTCCGCGTCCACGTAGCGGATCTCGCCCTCGTAGCGGCGCTGCGCGTCCGACAAGCCCGTCGTCGTCGACGGCGCTCCCGGCGTTCCTTCGGTGAAGCCGGTGTGTACCTCGTACGGCTCGTGCGGCTCGAGGTAGTGCACCCACACGAACGAGCGCGCAGGCTTCTCGGTGTCGTAGAACGAGATCACCTGATCGGTACGGCGCGTGGCGTCGAGATACTCGTACTTCACGTACTCGAAGCCGTACGCGCTCTTCTCGAGCGGCAACAGGCGGTCGTGGTCGATGAAGAACACCGCAGGCGGGAAGAAGGCCGCGGTCTTGTAGCGCTCGCGGCGCATGATCTGCGCGAGCGTCTCGTGGCTCGCGGCGTCGAGCCCGAGCGCCGAGAGCGAGTACACGAACTTGCCGGTGAGCAGCGTGGCGACGGCGAACGACGTGTGCGGCACCTGCGTGTAAGCCTCGTCGAAGCGCACGCCGCTCGCCGCCAGCGCGCTCGTGGTCGGCATCACGCTGGGCACCAGGCGGTCGGCCCTGAGCGCATCGATCGTCACGAGCACGATGTCGCGCGTGCCGAGCGTCGGCCCGGGAGGCAGCGGGGCCTCGTCTGCCATTTTCGTGGCCACCGCGCGCTGCTCCGCAGGGGCTACGCGCAGGAGCTGCCTCGCGACGAAGCCGCCCGCCGGTGCGCGATCGAGCAAGACGCTCGAGACCGCGCGCGCGCGGCGAAGCTGCACGTACGCGAGCGGCGGCATCATCGCGAGCAGCGCAACGGAGACGAGCGGGTGCAACCGGCGCCGCCACAGGAGCGCCACCGCCGCTGCGCAGAGGCAGGTGGCAGCAAGCTCGAGACCCCGATGGAACGCCGGATAGAGACGTGGCAGGACCCACTCGTCGGCGCAGTGGAGGCCGACCGCAACCACGAGGATCGCCACCGCGACGGCGACGCGCGCGCGCCCCGCGGCGATCCGGGGCCCGAGCTTCTGCGCCGCCACGAGCACGACGGCGAGCACCAGACCGGCCACTACCGCCACCAGCACGACGAGGGCGTCGTGCCCCGGCAGCGCACGCATCTTGGGGCCGCGCAGCAGCGACGCGCTTGCGAATGCCAGCGCGGGCGCCGCCAGCAGAGCGAGCACGGGCATGCGTCGTGCGGGTGCCACGAGGTCGAGCGCGACAACGACGCCACCACCGACGAGCGCGAGCAACGCGCCCGTGCCGAGCGCGAGCGAGAGCTCGATGCCGCAGAAGGTGAGCCGCTCGCCGACCCCATCGAACGACGGCGCGGAGAAGGCCAGGGTGAACGCGCACTCGAGGAGCGCGAGCACGACGGCTCCGCCCAGCAGGGCGGCGCCCTCCACGGTGCGCCCACGGCCCCCGTCGCTGGGAAAGGCTGGTTCCATGGCGGCGAGATACCACTTGGCGCCGGGGTCGGTGTTACTCTTTTCGAGCTGTGCCGGTCACCGGGAACCAGGACTCGTCGTCGCAGCGCATGAACGTGACCCACACCGGGACCACGTTCGCGCCCGTCTGGGCGTGGGTCTGGAACCGCCCGCTCACGACGCTGCTGGTCGCGCTCGTGATTGTCGTCGTGTCGGTCGTTCTCGCGAGCCGGCTGCAGCTCCGCACCAGCTTCGCCGAGCTCCTGCCTTCTGCGGATCCTGCGGTCGAGGAGCTGCATCGCCTCGCCGAGCACGTAGGAGGGACGGCGGTCATGCAGATCGCCATCCAGAGCCCCGACCGGGACGCCAATTTGAAGTTCGCAGCGGAGGTCGCCGCGCGCGTGCGCAAGCTCGGGCCGACGTTCGTCACCGACGTCACGTACGACGTGCGTGCAGAGCAGGAGTTCTTCCGAGACCGCCGCTTCCTCTACGCACCGCTCGAAGACCTCGTCGCCCTCCGCAACGCGCTCCACAGCGAGATTGACCGCAAGAGGAACCCGCTCGTGGTCGACCTCCTCGACGAGGACTCGGTCGACGAAGTGGTCGCGCGCATGAAGCAGCGCGGCGCCGGCGTCCACCTGTTCCCCACCGGCTACTTCGAGGCCGACGACGGTCGGCTGGTGGTGATCGTGTGTCACCCGCCGGGCGGCCTCTTCGCCGAGCGCGCCGGCGAGCGCCTCGCCACGGCCACGCGCGGCATCATCGCGGAGCTCGACCCGAAGAGCTTCGAGCCGCAGATGCAGGCGGGGCTCACCGGCGACGTCATGTCCCAGATCGAGGAGCGAGCGGCGCTGGAGTCCGACCTCGCCTCGGCGACGGCGCTGTGCGTGTCCCTCGTGCTGCTCGTGATGGTCGTCTACTTCGGCCGCCTCCGCGCCGTGCCGCTCGTGATGATTCCCGCGCTGGTCGGCGTGACGGTGGCGTTCGGGGTCGCGGAGCTGCTCTTCGGCTATCTCAATGCGTCGACGGCGTTCATGGGCTCCATCGTCGTGGGCAACGGCATCAACTTTCCAATCATCGTGCTCGCCCGCTACGAAGAGGAGCGTCGCTCCGGCCACGACGGCAGGACCGCCACGATGATTGCGCTGCGGGCCACCATGCGACCCACGGCCATCGCGGCGCTCGGGGCTGCCATCTCCTACGCGTCCCTCATGGCCACCCGGTTCCGTGGCTTCTCGCAGTTCGGCGCCATCGGCGGGATCGGCATGATCGCCGCGTGGCTGGCGTCGATGCTCGTGCTGCCCGCCCTCATCGCCCGCTTCGACCGCCGGTCGGCCGCGAGGCCCAAGCCCCGCACCCACGGCGCGTTCTCCGGCCTCGTATCGCGGCTCGCGACCCGCGCGCCCCGCACCACGCTCATCCTGTTCACGCTGCTGACCATTTTTGCAGTCGTGCCGCTGCCCCACTACCTGCGCGACCCGTTCGAGTACGACTTCCGCAACCTGCGCAACCGCAAGTCCGTGAGCTCGGGCTCGGCGTCGCTGTCACCGGTCGTCGAGCGTGTGTTCGGCGAGACGCTGACCCCGGCAGTGGTGCTCTCCGACACACGCGCGCACACCGGCGAGATCCGCCACAAGATCCTCGAGCGCGACCGCACCCTCCCGGGCGGCCCGCTCATCGGCCGCGTGGCCACGTTCGAGGACTTCCTGCCGGGCGACGCTGCCACCCAGGACAAGAAGCTCGCCGTGCTGAAGGAGCTGCGTGACCTTCTCCACTCGCCGGCGGTGAGGCTGGCGAGCGACGAGCAACGTGCCAGATTTGCCGAGCTCGACGAGACGGCGAAGCTCGTCCCGGTTCACGACGACGATATCCCGCTCGCGATCCGCCGGCAGTTCACCGAGCTCGACGGTACCGTGGGGCGGATCGTGGCCGTCTATCACGCGCAGGCCGTCTCGGTCTGGAACGGGCACAGCCTCGTGCGCATCGCGCAGCTCATCGACCGGATCGATCTCGACGACGGCACGCTGGTCCGCAGCTCCGGTCACGCCGTCGTGTTCGCCGCGATGATCCGATCCATCGTCCACGACGCGCCGCTCGCCACGCTGGCGTCGCTCGGCGGCGTCGCGCTGCTCGTGCTGCTGCTCACGGGCAACATCCCCGGCGCCCTAGCGGTGCTTGCCGGCCTCTTCGCCGGCGTCGTCTGGATGCTCGGCGTCGCCGCGTGGGTCGGCGTCCGCACGAACTTCCTCAACTTCATCGCGTTGCCGATCACGTTCGGGATCGGCGTCGACTACGGCATCAACATCTTTCTTCGCTACCGCCTCGAGGGCCGCGGCCGCGTCGGTCGGGCCGTCCGTGCCACGGGTGGCGCCGTGGCGCTGTGCTCGCTCACGACCATCATCGGCTACGCCGCGCTCATGGTCGCCGACAACCAGGCGCTCAAGTCGTTCGGGGAGATGGCCATTCTCGGCGAGATCGCGTGCGTCTCCGCCGCGCTCATCGGCCTGCCGTCGTACCTCGTCCTCCGCGAGCGCCGGATCGTGCGCTCGGAGGACATCGCCGGCCCGCACCCGAAGGTGTAGGCTATCTCGCATGGACGATTTCGCGCAGCAGTTGCCGGCCCCGCTTCGTCCCACGCGCCTGCTCTCCCGCGTCATCCTGGTCGCCGTCGGGCTCTACGTGCTGTGTAACGCCGCGCACATCGTCATTCTGTCGCTGCTACGTTCCAGCGTCCGCAGCGGTCAGCCGCTGTCACCACTCATGACCGAGCTCGACACGCTCCAGACGAAGCTGCCGCTGCTCGGGGCACCCCTGTATCTGTTTGCCGGCATCTGCTTTCTCGTCCTCGTGTCGAGGCTCGTCGCGAACCTGCCGACCCTCGGCTCGCAGACGATGCTCACGCCGTCGGGGGCCGTGTGGAGCTTTCTCATTCCGATCGTGAACCTCGTGGGCGGTTACCGCACCACACGCACCATCTGGACCGAGAGCCAGCCCGTCACGCAGAACTTTGCCACCCCGCAGGCAGTGCCCCTGCTCGGCCTCTGGTGGGCGTCGTACCTCGCGCTCGGCCTCACATCGCGACTCATCCAGATCGGCACGAACCTGCCCGACGGCTTCACGATCGAGCAGTGGTCGAACGCGAGCTACTGGCTCAGCGTCGACGCGCTTGTGAACCTCGCAGCAGGGGTCCTGTTCATGTGCGTCGTGTTCCTGCTCGACCGGCGTCAGTCGGAGCAGCACGAGGACCTCACGCGCCGCGTACCGGTCGCGATGCGCAGCGATCTACTGCGCTGAGGTCACGCTCTGCTGTGTGCCTCGGCTCCCGGCCTCGGTTCACGGCGAGGTGCAGCGCGACCATCACGAGGTGCTATCGCATCCGATGTGGCAGTGGATCCAGACGCTTTACGACGCCGGATCACGCAGCGTCGAGAGCACTCTGTCGCTCACCTCTTCCTTCACAGGTGATAGCGCGAAGAACGGGACATGCACGAGGCGCAGCCCGATCGCCGCGGCGGAAGTGCGCTCCCCCGACGAGCGCCCGGAAGCTTCGTCGCGGACCGAGACGGTAGTGTTCACGCCGAGCGCCTCGAGGTCATCGATCTGCGCGTCCGTCGGCCGACCGGCGCGGTCGAGGCGAACGTCGCCGTTCGAGAACGGCGGCGGCCCGTTGCGCCGCAGCTGCAAGAACTCCGGAGAAGGCGCGAAAGCCTCGTTGCTGAGCAGGAGCACAGTGGTCGTGAGCCGCACCGGCACGACGAGCTCGAGGAGCCTCACTGCGGGCACCGATGCTCCACGATCTGCGTGCGCTCGGCCTTGAATGCAGTCACCCAGTCGAGGGTCGTGGCCTGGCGCTAGATGCCACGCGCCGGTGAAACGGTCTCGTGCAGCCGCTCGACTCGCGAGGCAGTGAACAGGTCGATCAGCTGCTCGACGGCGAGAAACGCGCGGTCGGCTTCGCTCGTCACCGGATGCGAGTGCTCATCGCGAGCGACCTTCCACGGGTCCGCCGGACAATCGAGACAGCGCGGCCGCACCGGGTAGTCGAGGTCGGCCGCGACGCCCGGCGCCCAGAGGAGGCGTGTCGCCATGACGCTGCCCTGCACCTCGTGGCTGTTCGCTTCTACCTCGTCTTCACCTTCTTCCCGTCGGGAGGCGTGCAGTAGAACCTCTGGCTCGTCGCGGGCGGCGTCGTAGAACGTGCAGGCGACCTGCGCCTCGAACGCCGGTGCATCGGGTCCGTGTGGATCTGCGAGGAGGTAGCGGTCGGCTACCGCGACCGGCTCGAAGCCGTGTGCGCGCGGCGCGGGTACTCCAATTGTGAACGAAGAGCCGATCCGCATCGGCGGGTGCCTCATGGTCCAGCTCGTCGGCACGTGTCGCGCCACCTGACGGAGTGGAACTTCGCGCTCTCGAGCTGCGGACGGAAAGCCACGACGCGCAGAGGTGACGGATCGCCACTGTCGACTCGCCGCGGGATCGCCGGAGGCGCTCAAAACCCGCTCGGATTCACATGGACCCGGTACCGCGGGTCCGCCACCACGAAGCCGATGGTCACGCCGATGACCGTCGCGGCCGCGACGCCGAGCGCGCTGCCCACGACGATCGGCCACACCTTGCGGCGCGGCTGCGGGTGGTCGAGGGGACGCAGCACGAGCTCCGTGACGGGGGGCGCTGCGAGCCGGGGGTCATCGAGGTGCAGCGCCAGCGCATGCCCGTCGCACGGCGCGTCCATCAGTTCGCGGATGGAGGCCTCGTCGGTGAGCGGCAGCGCCTGCGTGCTGCACCCCGCACCGACGCGAGCGCCGACGAGCCGGAGCCCGTCCGCCGACGAGGCCACCAGCACGACGCCGTCGAGGCCGAGCGTGCTGCGCAATGCCTCCGCCCCGGTTTGCGTCGGGCGGGTCCGCAGGGCCTCGAGGGTCTCGAGCTCGCGGTCGACGGGCGGCGCCGCGGTCGCCGGCGCCGCATGCGTTCTCGCGACCTCGCGGAACAATCGCACGACGTCTGGCCTCGCGAACCGCTCGGTCAGCGAGATGCGGGGCGACCAGTCGAGCGCGCGTGAAAAAGCCTGACGGGCCTGGTCGGTGCGGCCGAGCTCGCCGAGCGCGACGCCATGCTCGAGCGCTGCCTCCGCAGCGAGCCCTGCCACGCCCGGCTCGGCCAGGCCCTCGGCGTAGGACGCCTCGGCGAGCGCGAGCTGCTGCGCGGCGTCGTCCGGCTCCACGGCCTCTCGCGCGCGACGTCCGCGGTCGAGCGCCGCTTTGCCGCGCGACAAGAACCCGAGCTCGTCGAGCGTGCGCCAGCCTTGCCGGCGGGCGGCCAGCGCTGCCTCGATGGCGTGGTCGACAACCGAGCCGCGGGAGCGCAGCGCCTCGACGATGCGCACGCGCGGGCCCGTCGCGGTGGGCTCGCCCTGCCCTGCCCCGCCGCTCGCGTACACCACCACCGAAAGGACCCACGCATCCACGCGCTCTACCCGTACCACAGCCATCGCTCTATGATTCCGAGTGTGAGCATCGATACAACCGTGCCGCCGTCGGGTCCCGAGCGCCCACGGCTGCGTCCGCTCGAGGCGTTCCCCGTCCTCGACGGCCCCGAGCCCCTGCTCGCGCTGCGCGACCCGTCGCGCATCGCGCAGCCCGTTTCGCTGCCGCCCGGCACGGTCGCCGTGGTGCAGCTCTTCGACGGCGACTCGACGCGCGACGAGATCTGCGCGCTCTACGAGCAGCGCTACGACAAACCCCTCCCTCGCGCGCGGCTGGATGCGCTCGTCGCCAAGCTCGACGAGGCGCTGCTGCTCGACTCCGACCACTTCCGTCGCCACAGCGCAATGGTCCATGCGTCCTTCCGCGACAGCCCGATCCGCGACGCGCGCCTCGCGGGCGTGAGCTACACCGAGGATGCAAACCAGCTCGCCGCCTTCCTCGAGCAGTGCTACGCGGCGCCGCACGGACCCGGTGCACCCCACGGCAAGACCGGCGCGCTGCCGAAGCTCATCGTGACACCGCACATCGACTACTCCCGCGGGGGCGCCGCCTACGCGTGGGCGTTCCTGCCCCTCGCTCAGACCCCGACGGCCCAGCTCCCCGAGCTCGTGGTGATCCTCGGCACCGACCACGTGGGCGCGCAGCAGCCGTTCTCGCTGACGAGAAAGCACTACGCCACCCCGCTCGGCCCGCTCACGACCGACATCGCGCTGGTCGACGCACTCGTGAAGCGCGTCGGCGACAGCGTGAGCGCGCGCGCCGCCCAGGACCTCTTCGCCGACGAGCACCACCACCGCACCGAGCACTCGATCGAGCTCGCGGCGGTGTGGCTGCGGTACACGCTCGGCGACGCCGCGGCCGATGTGAAGGTGCTGCCCGTGCTGTGCGGCGCGCTCGAGCCGCTGCTGGAGGCGGGCAAGGATCCCGCCGCGGAGCCGCTCGTGGCCGTGTTCCTCTCGGCGCTCGAGGCGCTGACCCAGGGTCGACGCGTGCTGTTCGTGGCTGCGGCGGATCTGGCCCATGTCGGGCCGCGCTTCGGGGACGAGCAGCCGCTGTCCGCCGACGACCGCGCCTCGCTCGAGCGCCGTGACCAGGAGACGCTGCGCACGCTCGA
>JAYTLP010000096.1:0-6697 GCA_043729375.1 Myxococcales bacterium | reverse complement strand
CCGGCGGGCCCGCCGTTCTCGGTGATCTGCATGGCCCCGACTTGGAACGAGCGCGGAGGCGGGAAGATCAAGCGCGGAGCCGACAAGCACTACCCCGTGCTGAAGGTCCGCGACATTCTCGAGGTGATCCTGCGCTCGCCGGTCTGGCAGCCGGCGGAGGACGCGCACCTCTATATGTGGACGACGCTGATGTCGCTCGCCGATGCGGTGTGGCTCCTCGACGCGCTCGGGTTCCGGTACACGAGCAACGTCGTCTGGAACAAGACCGACGAGCCGAGCAGCGAAGGGAGGCCGACCGGGGACGTCTCGATCGGGCAGTACTTCCGCGGCGAGCACGAACAGATCTTGTTCGGCACGCGCGGCCGCGGGTTCGCCTGCCGCTCCGAGAGCCGGTCGATCCGGAGCACGATCTACGCGCGCACGCCGCGCGATCCGGAGACCGGCCGCCGCATCCACTCGCGGAAGCCGCAGGAGTTCTACGACATGGTGGAGCGACGCTCGCTCGGGACGAAGCTGGAAATGTTCGCGCGCCAGCAGAGGCTGGGGTGGACGGTCTGGGGCTCGGAGGCTCCCGAATCTGGTGCATGCTCGGCCGCCGATGCCGAAGAAGAAGACCCCGACGCCGCCACCTGACACCTCCGCCGCGCCCGCCGCGCCAGCGCCAGCGCCGCCGCCGAGCGGGCTGCATGACCGGATCAAGCGCATGGCGACCGTGGACATCCACGCGATCCGAGACTTCGAGGCCGGGAACCCGAAGGACCGCACGCCAGAGGACATCGCGATGCTGGACGCCTCCCTGGCGATCAACGGCTACGCGATGCCGCTGTTGGTGCGCGAGGCGGAGCCGGGCAGCTACGAGCTCCTCGACGGGCACGGTCGCGTCGGGCGCATCCGCGAGAAGTATCCGGAGGTGCGAGAGCTCAAGGTGATCGTCCTGGACGTGGAGAGCGTCGCCGAGGGACGGAAGCTCATTCTCGGGCTGCAGAACACCGCGCGCTTCGACATGGACGCGCTCGATGCTTGGGTCCAGGCAGGGCTCGACGAGGGGATTCACATCGACGAGGTGCTCGAGCTCGGCGGGTTCACGCTGGACGATCTCAACTCGATCGCGTCCGCCCACGACAGGCTCGCGGCGGAGCTTGAGCGGGCGGAGGATGCGGAGCCCGCTGCGGCGGAGGAGGACGATCTGGATCCGACGCCGACCTCGACCTCGAGCATCTCAAGGGCCGCGCGCGTGTTCGTGTTCGAGAAGGAGAAGCTGGCGGCCGCCGCGTTCGCCCACTATCGGCGCGAGGGCTTCCCCTACCCGAACCCGTCGCCGACCGAGTGCATGCTGTCGATCAACAAGCTGGCGTCGATGCCGGCGGACGCACTCCTCCGCACGCACGACGGCGGGCCGGCGGCCGACAAGTTCCAGCCGCATCGCTTCGCGGCCGTCGCCGATGGCATGGTCTCGCCGCTCGCCGCCTTCAACGACGACAAGAAGCTCCGCTACGTGATCGACATGATCATCGACTCGGCGGGGACGATCGGGGACGGATCGCTCCGCTCGATGCTCGGCATGGTGCAGGGCGCGCAGAGCTGCTCCAACTTCCGCCCAGGGTTCGCCGCCCACCTCTACCGCCGCTTCGTTCCGCCCGGCGGAACCGTGCTCGACACCTCCGCTGGGTTCGGCGGACGGCTCGTGGGCGCGCTCGCCTCCACGGTCGTGGGCCGCTACATCGGCATCGACCCAAACACCCCCAGCATTGAGGGGAGCCGGAAGCTGCTCGCGCTCCTCGATCGCAGCGACTTCGCCGAATTCGTCGAGCTGCCGGCGGAGGACATCGATCCGAACCGCTGGGCCGATCAGTGCGACTTCATGTTCACGAGCCCGCCGTACTTCAACAAGGAGGTCTACAGCGACGCGCCCACGCAGTCGGGGAACCGCTACCCCGAGGCGGACGCCTGGCGCGAGAAGTTCCTCTACCCGATGCTCAAGCTGACGTTCGCCTCGCTCAAGCCCGGAGCTCACGCCGGCATCAACATTGCGGACTCGATGGTCGGGAAGATCCGCCACCCGCTGGGGGACTGGACGGTCGCCGAGGCCAAGCGCGCGGGGTTCGAGCACATGGGGGCACTCGACTTCCCGGTCGGAGGCGGGCGGAACTTCGGGGGGATGAAGGGCACCCAAAAGCAGGAGGACTCCACGAGCGAACCGATCTTCCTGTTCAGGAAGCCGGTCGACGCGAAGCCGGCGGCTGCTCCAGCGCCGAAGAAGCCGCGGACGAAGCGCCCGTGATCCCGCCGCCGGTCGTCCGCGTTCACGAGGGCGTCTTCGTCGTCCGAGACGACCTGGTTCTCGGAGGGACGAAGCGCCGATTCATCGACGGCTGGCTGGCGAGCTCGAGCGCGCAGGAATTCGTCTACGCGACGCCCGCCTATGGCGGAGCGCAGATCGCGCTGGCCATCGCAGCCCGCGAGGCGGGCCGGCGCTGCACGCTGTTCGTCGCGCAGCGCGGCGGGCTCCATGCGCGCACCGCCGAGGCGCAGCGAGCTGGCGCGAAGGTGATGCAGATCCCGCACGGCTACCTCTCCAACGTCCAGTCCAAGGCGCGCGCCTACTGCGAGGAGACCGGAGCGCTCCTGCTGCCGCACGGCTTCGACACGCTCGAGGCACGCGAGGCGGTCGCGGCCGCCGCTCGCCTGGTGCGGGACGCGCACGCGCCGTTCGATGAGGTCTGGTCCGTCGCCGGCTCGGGCGTTCTCACGCGCTCGCTCCAGCTCGCGGAGCTCGGGCGATCCTACGTCGCAGTCGCCGTGGGCCGCGACTCGCCGAACGTCGGGGCCGCGAGGCTCATCGTCCATCCGCAGGACTTCGCCGCCGACGCCAAATCGCCGCCGCCGTTCCCGAGTTGCAGCAACTACGACGCCAAGGCCTGGCAGCACGTGAAGGCGCGACGCGGCCGACCCCGGCGGACGCTGTTCTGGAACGTCATGAGATAGGCAGGCGCCCGCAGATCTGGTGCATCCTCGCTCGGCCGATGCCGAAGAAGACCCCTCCGCCCGCCGAGCCCGAGACCACCTCCGCCACGCCTCCTCCGGCTCCGCCCGCGGGGTTGCACGACCGGATCAAGCGGATGGCTACGGTCGACATCCACAAGATTGTCGACTTCGAGGCCGGCAACCCCAAGGGGCGGACGGCGGAGGACATCGCAATGCTCGACGCGTCGCTCAAGACGAACGGCTACGCGATGCCGCTCCTCGTTCGCGAGGAGGGCGACCGCTACGAGCTCCTGGACGGCCACGGCCGCGTGGGGAGGATCCGAGAGAAGTATCCCGAGGTTCGCGAGCTCAAAGTGATCGTGCTCGATGTCGCCAGCGTGGCGGAGGGTCGGAAGCTGATCCTCGGGCTCCAGCACACGGCCGCGTTCGATCTCGGAGCGCTCGACGCCTGGGTCCGCGAGGGTCTCGACGAGGGGTTGACGGTCGAGGACATCGTCGGGATGACCAGGCTGGGATCCGCCGAGCTCGGCGTGCTCGCCGACCTTGAGCGCGATCTGGCGCAGCTCCTTGAGAGCGGCGAGCCGGAGAACGAGAGCAGCGGGCCCGAGGAGGACGAGGAGGAGCCCGCTCGAGATCGCTCGCTCAAGTTCGATGTGTTCCCGCTCGATCTCATCACGGAGACCGCGTTCCAGCACTGCCGCAAGGTGGGGTTCCAGTATCCGGATCCCTCGCCAGGCGAGTGCATGATCTCCATCAACAAGCTGGCCGGCATGTCGATGGAGGCTCTCGCGCGCACGCACGAGGGGTATGCGGTCGCCGACAAGTTCCAGCGCCATCGATGGGACGCCGTGGCGGACGGCAAGCTCTCGCCGGTTCAGTCGTTCAACACGGACGAGAAGCTCCGGTATCTCCTCCGCGGCACGATCGAGGCGAAGGCGACGGTCTCCGACACGCAGATCCGCTCGATGATCGGCATGTTCGGAGGCGGACAGGTCTGCTCGAACTTCCGGCCCGGCTTCGCTGCGCATATCTACCGCCGGTTCTGCCCGGCAGGAGGGACCGTTCTGGACACCTCGGCAGGATTCGGCGGGCGCGTCGTCGGAGCGCTCGCCTCGACCGTGGTCGCGCACTACATCGGCATCGACCCCAACGAGCCGTCCATCGAGGGATCGCGGAGGCTCCTTGAGATGCTCGGCAGGAGCTCGTTCGCGGAGTTCGCTGTCGAGCCCGCGGAGGACATCGAGCACGAGCGCTGGGCGGAGCGCGCGGACTTCATGTTCACGTCGCCGCCTTATTTCAACAAGGAGGTCTACTCCTCCGCCCCGAACCAGTCGGGGAACCGCTACCCGCAGGCCGAGCAGTGGCGCGAGAAGTTCCTGCTGCCGATGCTGGAGCTCACGTTCGCCACGTTGAAGCCGGGCGCGTTCGCCGCGATCAACATCGCCGACTGCGATGTCGGAGGCGTGCGCTACCAGCTCGGCGACTGGACGATCGACTGCGGCAGGCGCGCGGGCTTCGAGGTCGCGGAGCATCTCCAGTTCCCGGTGAACGGCCGGAGGACGTTCGGCAAGGGCGCACCCGATGAGCCGGGGGCCGAGCGCTTCGAACCGATCTACATGTTTCGGAAGCCGCTTGAGGCCGGAGGGAATCCGAAGAAGACGCGCAGCGCGCGAAAGTAATTATTAACTGAGGTTGCCCGCGTGCCCGGCTTCGGCCAACGTGAGCGGATGCCGAACCCCGCCGAGCCCCGCCCGAACTACCAGCACTGCTCGGACGAGAGCGTCCCCGCCGACATCCGGTTCGATGTGCCGGAGGAGTTCACCGGGAAGGACATCCAGATCGCGTTCGGAGGCGACGCCGCGAGCCCGCAGCCGCACGCAGCCGGAGCCAGCTACAAGCGCGTGCGGAACGTCGTCACCGGGCGCACGACGTTCTTCGCGCTCCTGAACGCGGTCACGGACGAGGATCGAGCCGCGTGGCGCGCGTTCGAGGGATCGAAGGCGAGGGACGCGGAGCTTCTCAACGAGCGCCGCGGCGGGCGACGCACTCGCTCGCAGAAATAGTTAATAACTATCTTGCGCGGAGCGCCGCGTCGGGCTAGTCGTTGGACATGCCGAAGATGACCACGAAGACCGCCGACCTCGCCGACCGCAACGGGATGCCGCTCCGCCGCTACCAGGTGCAGACCCGCAGCGGGCTCACTTGGGGCCACATCGCGATGTCGGACGACCTGAGCGTCGCCGACAAGGCCCGCCGCGCGGCGAGCCGCACCGGTTACACGGCCCGAATCGTCGACACCATCGCGAACGAGGTGGTGTCTTGATCCTCATCGCGGACGGAGCGCTCCGCCTCCTCCTCGCCGATCCCGACCACGCCGTCGCGCGGCTCGCGGACCGCGCGCTCACGCCGCGCTCTGGCAACCGCGCGGTTGATCGCCTCCGCGCGAACGCGCGCCTCCGATGCGCGCAACTCCTCGCGGGCCGCGCGCCGATCGCGCGAAGATAGTTAATAACTATCCTTGCGGCAGATCCGGGGAGCGCTCAAGGTCCGTGTCGAGATGACCACCACCGCGAACGCCGACGCCGCCTCTCGATTCCTCAGCATGCTGGCCCAGCCGGTCCGCATCGTCGCCGACAACGACTGGCACGAGGTCCGCCGCGGGCCGATGAAGATCGGATCCGGAGCGGCGACCATCCAGGAGCTGCGCAGCTTTTCGCTCGGAGGCCACGAGGCGCTCAAGGAGGCGCGCACCATCGGCCTCGCGATCATCGCCAAGCTCAAAGGCCGGATGACGCAGATGGCTCTCTACCGCGCCGTGAGCGCCGACACCTCGGTCGGCTGGACGACCTTCGGCAATATCTGGGTCCGGATGGTCGCTGCCGGCCTCCTCGTTCTCGCTCGCCTCGGGGCCCGCAGCGCTCAGTTCACGCTCGCGTGAAAATAGTTAATAACTATCTTGCGCGCGCATCCGCCTGCGCCTATTGGTGTGACATGCCGAACACGAACACCGCCGCGAAGACGAACTACGTCGAGACCTCGATCGAGCTCTAGCACCCCGGGCCTCCGAAGCCTTCCCACCTCCCTCAAACGAACAGGATCCACGCACCATGACGCCCAACGAATTCCTCGCCACCCTCCCTGCTCCGCTCGTCCTCCGCGGGCCCGGCCCGTACATCACCGATGCGATGGTCGCGAAGCGCATCCGCGCTGAGCTCGCGCTGGCGACCGCCGCCGGCCTGCTGCCGGCGAAGTTCTCGGTCCGCTGCTCGCCCGGCGGCCACTCGCGCTCCATCCGCCTCGACGTGATGGAGTGGCACGGCGGAGCGATCTTCTCGGACGCGCGGACCGCGCAGATCCTCGATGGGGTCGAGTCGCGGTCGCGCCGCGAGAGCGAGGATCGCTCCGAGACGTTCCATGCCGCGATGCTCCTCGTCAACCAGATCGCCAACCGGCACAACTACGACGAGTCGGATCGCATGACCGATTACTTCTGCGTCGGCTACTACCTCTCCATCAGCGCCGACCCGGTCATCACGGCCGCCACGTGGGGCCTCGAGCAGGAGCGCGACCCGAAGGCCGCCCAGCTTTTCGTCGATGCCGCAGCGGCCGCGCTGGCGCTCGGAGAGAAGGAGACGAAGCGCATCCTCGGGCGTCGCAAGCTTGAGACCTCGGGCCGCTTCAACCTCGAGTGGCTCATCAGCCGCGCGGCCCG
>JAYTLP010000095.1:0-3592 GCA_043729375.1 Myxococcales bacterium | reverse complement strand
CCTCGACCCGCCCGACCACGCGCGCGCACCTGGCCGTCGCGCGGATGTGGGAAGAAGGCGCGCGCAATCTCGACCGCGCGTTCGACGAGATGCGCACGGCGTTCGTAGAAGCAGTGCGTACCCAGAGCTCGACGGACGAGCTCCGCACCGCGCTCGATGCCCTTTCGCAGCGTCACCAGGCAGAGGACCGTACGGTGGACATCCTCGACGCGGCGATCTCGGCGACGGCATCGTCGGATCGCGCCGTCGCTTTGTACGTTGACAGCGCGGCGGTTCGCGACCGCCAGGGTCGCCTCGACGATGCCGAAGCACGCTACAAGCGAGTGCTCGGCATCCGGCCGGGGCTCCCGGAAGCAACGACCTGGCTCGAGGCTCACTACCGCCGCACGGAGCGCCTCGACGCGCTCGCCGAGCTCCTCGAACAGCGCCTCGACGATGTGTTCGACCGCGACTCGAGCACGCGCCGCACAACGCAAGCCATCGAGCTCGCCGACCTGTACGAGCAGAGCGGCAAGCGCTACGAGGCGATCGCGACGCTCGAGGCACTGGTGCACCGGGAGCCCGATCACGCCGGCGCGCTCGCGCGGCTCGAGCGCATCTACGAGGCCGCAGGTCAGTGGGGCAAGGTGATCGATTCGCTTCACCGGCGCATCGACGTCGTCGAAGCTGGCGACGGATCGGCAAAGCACCCCGAGTCCCGGCGCCTGCGCCTGCGCGTGGCGTCGCTCTACGAGCACGAGCTCGATCGCCCGGAGCGCGCGCTCGAGGCCTACCGCGCGCTCGACCGCGGCTTCTACGATCCGCAGGTCGACGAGGCCGCCGAGCGACTCATGCAGCAACTCGGTCGATGGGACGAGCTCGCCGCCCTCTACGCGCGACGCCAGAGCATGGTGCCGCCCGCTCAGCAGGAGGCGCTGCTCCGCAAGCGCGTCACGCTCACGCGCGAGCGCTCGCTCGCCGGAGAGTCGCTGGCGGACCTGCTGCGCGCGCTGTCGCTGCTGGTGCCGGAGGACGAGGACGTGCTCGCCGAGCTGGAGCAGCAGCTCGAGGATGCCCCGCTGGCCGAGCGGATCCAGGTGGCGTCGCGACGACTGCAGCGTGCGGAGGCGCGAGGGGCCGGGCCAGCCGAACGGGCGCGACTGCTCGCGGCGCTGGGCGAGCGCGAGGCCGAAGCCGGCCAGAGCGCGGAGGCGACGCACACGCTCGAGCAGGCGCTGGCGCTCACACCCGACGATCGAGCGATCTCGGACGACCTCGACAGCGTACGCCGAGGCAACTGGGCCGCACGCAGCGGGGCCAAGGCGCCCGAGGACCCCACGGCGCAGGCCTCGGCGGAAATCGCCTCGGCGCGCGCCGAGCTCGACCGCGGTGACCGCGGCCGTGCGCTCGCTCTCGCCGAGGCTGTAATCCTCCCCGACGCTGCGCAGCCGCTCGCCGAGCTGCGCGGGCTCTTCGCGGATCTTGGAGAGCGCGCGCGGGTGACGACGTTGCTGCGGCGCGAGGTCGGCCTCGCGCCGGAGACCGGCCTGCCCCGCGCACAGCTCCTCTCCCTGCTCGCGCTCGAGCTGCGCGCCACCGGCGAGCTCGATGCAGCTGCGGCCGCGTACCACCATGCCCATGATGCGGAGCCCGGGTACGCCCCTGCGGTGCATGGTCTTGCCGATCTCGCGGCGATGACGAACACATGGGACGACGTCGAGCCGGTGTTGCGCTACGCCGCCACGGCGCAGGGCGTGAGGCCGATGGACGCCGCCGCGCTGCATCGCCGCATTGCGGAGGCGGCGACGGCGCGGGGGAACCTCGACGAGGCGTACGCGGCGCTCCTCGAGGCGGATCGGCGCGTCCCGGGCGACCTGCGCACCCGTCTGCAGCTCGGCCGCAACCGCTACGCGCAGGGGCGCTTTCGCGAGGCCGCCCAGCAGCTGGGCATTGTCGCGGAGCACCCCGATCTGTGTCGGCTCGGTGCACCGGCCGCGCAAGCGCTCTACGAGGGCGCGCTCGCGGAGGTCAAGATCAAGCGACCGGAGCGCGTGCCCTTGCTGCTGCGCGCCGCGCTCGCCCTCGATCCGGTTCACGACGCGGCGCTGGGCATGCTCGCGGCTCAGCGGCTCGAGCACGGGGACAGGGCGGCCGCCGTCGCACTCCTCGAGAGACAGGCGCAAGCGACCCCGGACGCGACGGCGCGCGCCGCTCGGTGGGAGCGCGTGAGCCGCATGCTGCGCGACGACCTGGACGACCCGGCGCGCGCGCGCTCGGCGCTGAACGCGTCGGTCGCTGCATCGGACGAGAGCGGCGGGCGACCAACCGTCGCTGTTATGGACGCCTTGCTCGACCTCGAGCGCAGGCTCGGCGATCTACCGGAAGCGGCCATCACCGCGGCGCGGCTGCTCTCCTACAGCGCGTCGCCAATCGAGCGCGCGCGACGGCTCCGCGACGCTGCCGCGCTCGAGGCTGCCACGGGTGACGATCGCGCCGCGCGTGAGCACCTCGCGTCCGCGCACGAGCTCGACCAGGCCGATCAGGAAACTCTGGCAGGCTACTCGGCGCTGCTGGTCAAGCTCGGTGACGACGAGGCTGCAGCCGTTCTGCTGACGCGCGTGCTGCCACAGCTCCCTGCTCCATCGAGCGCCGACCGCCGGGTTCGCGCTGCGATGTGGCAGCGGCTCGGCGAGGTGCGCGATCGCCTTCGAGACGTGCGAGGCGCCTCGCTGGCGTACGAGCGCGTGCTCGAGTACGACCCCGGCCGTGCACCGCTGCGCACGATGCTGCTCGACCGGTACGGCGAGGATCCGTCGTACGAGCAGCAGGTCGCAGCCCATCGCGCCGTTCATCTCGACCGGGATCCGCTCGACCTCCCGTCGCTGGACGCACAGGAGCGCCTCGAGCGCCGCGCAGGGCGGACGCTCCGTGCGGACGTACTCGCGTCCCTCCGCACGGTTGCCAGCGCGCTACGCGAAGGGCGTCCCATCCCTGCGAGCACCAGCGATCTAGCAGCGCCGCCGCCGCTCGGCGACGCGGAGCTGCTTCTGCTCGAGCACCCCGAAGCGATGGTGTTCAGCGAGGTGTTTGCGGCACTCTACGAGGGGCTTCCGTCCGACCAGCTCGCCGACCTCGCGAGCCTGGGCGTGGATCCGACAGCGCGCATCCCGGCGATGAGTGACGCGCCGGTGGCGACGACCTTCGCCGAGGTGGCTCGGTTCGTAGGGAATCGCCGCGCCTCGCTTTACCTCAAGCCCGGTCTCACAGCGCCGATCCTCGTGGTACGGGCGCCCACTGCGGTCGTCATCTCCGACGAGATCGCGGCCCAGCCGCGGCCCGAGCTGCAGTTCCTGTTCGGTCGCGCGCTCTGGATGGTGCGCCCCGAGCATGCGCTCGTCGTGGGGCTCACGCGCTCGCGCCTCAATGCGATGCTGATGTCGGTGGTGCACGCGTTCCACCCCCTCCATGTCGCGACGCGGACCACCAGCGACGCCGAGGGGCAGCAGCTCCGCACGGAGCTCCCGTACAAGGTGGTGCGCCGGCTCACCGAACTCTTCCAGCGCGAGGTCGACACCGCGTTCTCGTCGGCGCGCTGGCGTCGTGGCGTCGAGCA
>JAYTLP010000094.1:0-8571 GCA_043729375.1 Myxococcales bacterium | reverse complement strand
CGCGCGATCGCTCCCACCGACGAGCTGCGCGGACGAGCACATCTTTGGTGGCGGACATGGTGAACCGAGGAGGGTAACACCGTTGGGCGCGGCCCGGCTCTTGACCCGCACCGGCGCGGGGCCTAAGGGAACGAGCATGAACTCCACGACCTCCATCGCGTCCGCTGCGCTCGCAAGCGCTCTGTTCCTCCTCGCAACCGCGCCGGCCGCGGCTGCCGAGCCCGGCGCACCCGCACCCGACTTCACGTTGAAGGACACGGACGGCAAGGCCGTTCACCTCGCCGACTACAAGGGCAAGGTCGTGGTGCTCGAGTGGTTCAACCCGGAGTGCCCGTTCGTACGGGCGTCGCACACCAGGGGCTCGCTCGTCGGGTACGCAAAGGCGGAGCAGGCCAAGGGCATCGTGTGGCTCTCGATCAACTCGAGCGCGCCTGGCAAGCAGGGCGCGGGCGTCGAAAAGAGCCGCGCCGGCAAGGCGACGTTCGGAATGAGCAACCCCGTCCTCCTCGACGAGCAGGGCACCGTCGGGCGCGCGTACGGCGCGACCAACACGCCGCACCTCTTCGTCGTCGGAAAGGACCAGAAGCTGGTCTACAAGGGCGCCATCGACAACGCGCCCGACGGCGAGGGCGAGGCGCCCGAGGGCGGGAAGCTCGTGAACTACGTGGACGCCGCGCTGACGGACCTCGCGGCGGGTCGCCCCGTGAAGCAGCCGTCCACGAAGGCGTACGGCTGCAGCGTCAAGTACTGATGCGCGCCGCGCTGCTCGCCTCGCTCCTCGTCGCCGCACCCGCGCTCGCCGACGCACCCCCGTCGGAGGCGAAGGCGACGGGCTGGAAGGTCCGCGCCGTTGCTCCCCACGAGGCTCACGTGGGAAAGCGCGCCGAGCTCGAGATAGTCGTCGAGGCGCTGGCGGGCTATCACCTCAATGACGAGTACCCCATTCACTTCAAGCCCGCGGGTGCGCCGGCTGCACTCTTCGACGCACCGCGTATCGACAAGGCTGCCGCGACGCTGAGTGCCTGCGCGCACGATGCGGCGCACCACTGCGGCGCGAAGATGCCGGTCGGGTTCGTGGCGACCTCCGCGGGCCTGGCCCAGCTCGGCGGGACCCTCGCGTTCTCCGCCTGCAGCGACGCGCAGTGCCTCATCCAGAAGGTCGAGGTCTCGACCCGGGTGGCGATCGCGCCGTAGGGCAGTTGCCACCCGGAAGGCCAGTACCTGTGCAGCCCGGGATGCGCAGACCTACACGCGGGTGCCAATTTACTTCGACAAAGTGAAGCCTGCACTGTATCCGCGCCCCGGTCCGCTCGTAAAGGATCGTAAGTGCTTTCATTGTTTCGACTTTTTCCGTCGCAGGAACATGGTTCCGCTGGGGCTGGAACGCGCCAGCGCAGCTCGAGGCGCCGCGGTTTCAGTCTGATCGAGCTCATGATCGTGGTCGCCATCATCGCGGGCGTCGGCGCGATGGGCGCGTCGATGTACCGACGGGCGGTCTCCGGCTCCACGTCGCCCGCCTTTGCGCGCAGCTTCGTGTCCTTCGTCCACGAAGCCCGCCACGCCGCGATGACGACCGGCAGGCCGTCCCGCCTGCGGATCGTGCCCGGCGCCACCGGCCTGGCGACGGTGATCTTCTCGGAGGTGCTCGATCCGGCCGACGCAACAAAGAGCAACTGGCTGGCGAACGGCCAGGCGACCGCCCCGATCCGCATCGAGTTCTGCCAGCCGGCGAGCGGCGTGAGCCTCGTGAGCGCCACGCCGACGTGCCCGATCACCGCCGCCATGAACACCACGCTCTGCATCGCCTCGAACGGCCGCGTGAATCTCGCTGCCACGGGCGGCACGTGTCCGGGGACCGGCAGCGCGGCAGCGAGCCAGCCCGCCTCGGGCACCGGGGCGACCCTCTACTTCCAGGGCACCCAGGAGCAGCGCCACGACGTGCAGTACAAGCTCCTCGTGTGGGGGCTCACAGGCCTGCCGAAGCTGGTGGACCGGTGGTGAGACGCGACCCGGCACGCGGCATGACGATGATCGAGGTCATGATCGCGCTCGCGATCGTCACCGTCGGGTTGCTCGGGGCGCTCGCGATGCTCGGCACCCTGTTCCGCGGGTCGGCGTACACCCGGAACATGTCGGAGGGCATGGCGCTCCTGCAGTCGAAGATCGAGGCCGAGGTCTCGCGCACGGCGCTCACCGCGAGCAGTCCGCCGAACGGCACCACGTCGGAGTCGCCTCTCGACGCGCTCGGACAGAGCACGGGCACCGGGCCGTGGCCGTACGTGCGCACGACGGTGTGGGCTCCGAGCACGGACGGCCTGCGCCGCAAGGTGAGCGTCAGCGTCACCTTCGTCGACAATGGCGGGATGAGCCATACGCTCATTGCCGAGCGCGAGCGGAACCTGCCATGAAGAGCGCGCGCGGCTTCACGCTGGTCGAGATCATGGTCGCGCTCGGGTTGTCGAGCATGGTCGCGACGGGCGTGCTCGTCCTCACGCGCTCTCAGCTCTCGGCGTACGAGATGAACGACTCCGTCATCAAGTCGCAGCAGAACGTCCGCGCGGGACTCGAATTCGTCGAGACCCAGTTCCGCCGGACGTGTGGCGGCATCTCGCAGGGCGCCGTGACGGTGAACCTGCCCGGTGCGGCACCCTGGCAGACCACGTGTGTGCGCTACTTCAACGCCGCCGCGACGAGCGGTGCTTCGTTCACCAGCAGCAGCGGCACCGGCCCCGACGCGATCGAGCTCCTGTACGCCACGGGCAACAGCAACGCGTCCTACGCGAGCGTCACCTCGCTGAACGGCTGGCTGACCACCACGCCTTCGGTGATCGTGAGCGACATGAGCGGCTTTGCCGTCAACGACACCGTCATGGTGACCAACTTCAAGTACGCGGAGCTCTTCCGCATCGCCACCATCAACGGCGGTGCGGGCCCGGCCAGCGGCGTCGGCCCCGTCACGTTCGGTGCGCTCACGGCGCCACCGCTCGCGCCCACCGGCGGCCCGCCGATCACGACCGTCTACACCCCTGTGGCAAACGACGCGATGCTGAAGGTGTCTTCGAGCGCGCTGTACTTCGTCGCCGGCACCGGGGGCACGCCCGGGCAGCTCTACCTCGATCCCGACGGGATGATCGGTACGGATCACAGCGACGCACAGCCGCTCATCGACGGCGTCTCCGACTTTCAGCTCGCGTTCGGCATCGACTGGCAGGCTGCGGCTCCAGCCACAGGAACTCAGAACGACGGCGTCATCGCGGAAAATCTGGCCGCAGGTCGGGCGGCAGGTGACGACGAGTGGGTGGGCAACGCGGCGGGCGAAGCGCTGCCGGCGGTGCCGATCAATGGGTGGAACGCGACCCCTTCCGCTGCGCCGATGCTCCTCCAGATCCGGTCGACCATCGTCGTCCGCACCTCGAACGCGTACGTCTCCGCCGTCCCCGCGGTCGGGCCTTACGAGAACGGCGCGAGCATCTCCACCGTCGACAGCGCCGGTCGGCATCCCCGCTTCAGAACGATGCGCAGCGTTGTCGCGCCGCGCGCCTGGAACCTTGGCGAATGAGAACAACTTTGCTCCGCAGAACCCGTCGCAGCGCCGGTGCCATTCTCGGTATCGTGCTCATCCTGCTCGTCGTCATCCTCGGCGCGAGCGCGTTCGCGATGTGGGGTTTGCGCTCGGACATCGGCGCGGCGGGTCGCGATCGCGTCGGCCGCCAGCTCCTCGACTGCGCGGAGCAGGGCCTCGCGGCGGGCAAGAACTACTACGCCGTCACGGCACGCGGGAGCTGGAACAGCTACCTCGCCGCAGATGTATGCGCGAGTGGGCTCTTGCCGTGCGCACCGTCGGGGCCGTTCCCTACCGGCCTGGTCGGCTCGGTGGTCGGCTACCCGGCCGCGGCGCCGTTCACCGTCGCCATCGAGAGCGCCGCGACGAGCAAGGTGCTCTCCACCTACACGTACACGTTCGGGCTCTACCAGAACCCGTCGAGCGAGACGCGCATCGCCGACACCGACAACACGGCGGTCGTCTATTCCATCTGCCGCGACTCTGCCAGTGGACAGTCGCGTGCAGTCCAGGCGATCCTGTTCTCGCCTCCGCCTCAGCCGACGAGCGATTACACCGGCCAGGCCGGGCACGGCTTCAGGAACGGCAACAACGCGAACTGAGCCCAGGAGGGCCGCACCATGATGGACCGTCTCGCTACGCGATCGCGTTCGACGACCCCCGGCAGCACGCTCGCGATGCGCGTGCTGATGCTCTTCCTGGCCTTCTTCGCGATCGAGCGGGCCGGCGAATCCACGGCGCTCGCCTGCTTCGGGGCGCTCGGCTGCACCTGTAACCCGGGCCACGCGTGCAGCGCAGGGCTGTCGTGCGTGGCGGGCTCGTGCACCGCCGCTCCCTGCGTGCCGACGACGTGCGCGGCCCTCGGCGCGACGTGCGGCACACCCGACAATGGCTGCGGCGTGGCGCTGAGCTGCGGCACGTGCAGCGTGGCGGGCCAGACCTGCGGCGGCGGCGCGAGCGCCAACACGTGCGGGGCCTGCACGCCGCTCGTGGCCTGCCCCGGCGGCAAGGTCTGCGGCACGTACGGGGATGGCTGTGGCGGCTCGTTGAGCTGCGGCACCTGCGGCGCGGGCACCACGTGCAACAGCAGCAACACCTGCGGCGCCTGCGTCGCCAACAGCTGCGGGAGCCTGGGCAAGAACTGCGGCAGCATCTCCGACGGTTGCGGCGGCACGCTGAGCTGCGGCGCATGCGGCGGCGCGGTGACCTGCGGCGGTGGCGGCTCGCCGAACGTGTGCGGCAGCGGTGCCATCGCGCCCACCGCCTTCGGGGCCGGGTCGCTCATCATCCCGATGGACAACTGCTACAACCCCGACTACTCCGCCAACCCCGGCCCCACGAACTCGGGCGCGGCATGCGTCGCGGCCAGCACGTCGTACGCCTGCTACTCGGGCTCCGGGTACCCGACCGGCAACGTCCGGCTGCCGTTCGGGTTGCTCTACCTCCTCGCAACCAACAACATCCCCATCAACATCATCCTCAACCCGGCGAAGACCAGCCTGGCCGACCCGGACATGTTCATCACGCCCCCGTCCGGAAGCTCGACGCAGACGGCGTCTGTGCTCTCCTACAACGCGGGGACGAAGACCTACTCCGTCAACAGCGGCGGCATGACGTGCAACCTCAACACCGTCTACTACCCGGGCATGCCGTTCGTCGTGGACGCGCCTTACGCAGCGCAGGCGCTGCAGGTGATCTCGACCTTCTCGAACAGCGAGTTCACCACGCTCCCGATGCACATCGCGAACTACCCGTTCACGGCGCCGGTGCTGGTCGCCATCGCGTCGCGCCCCAAGCCCGTGCTCATCGATGGCGCGCCGCTCGACACGTTCTTCACCGAGTCGGGCATCCCCGACGTCGTGGCCAACACCTACCTCATGGTCACGGGCGCGGGCTCGGCGTGGAGCTACCAGTGGCCGACGTCGCTCGGGACCATCCCCACCTGCGGCGGCGCGAGCGGCGGCTTCCAGACCTGCAACTCCTTGACCTCCACCGTGAGTAGCGTCGTCTCGCGCATCGTCGACGTGCTGTGGAACCACAACGGTGACCTCAACGGCTGGACGGGCATGGGCACGTTCTTCCAGAACTCCGGCACGGTCTTCACGCTGGCGGATGCGACCACGTGGGAGGGCACCTACTCCCTGACGCAAGGTGGCGCGCTCGGCGGCAATCTCTCCGCGCTCGGCTCCGGCGCGCAGAAGGGGCCCTTTTGCGCCGCGACGCCGATGGGCGTCGCGAGCTACTACAACTCGACCGGCTCGTCGGTCGACTATCCGGCCTCCGACCCGTTCCTGCAGCTCGGCACGATGGACCTCTTCATGCACGGCAACGGCGGCGGCGATGGCTCGTCCTACCGCTTCAACACGGTGCCAGCGCTCAAGTCGCACGCGCTCACCAACGGCTCCGGAGAGAACGCGATCGCCGGCCACCCGCTCGTCGGGGGTGTCCAGGCATCCGGCAGCCTCATCTACCTGGGCTCGCTCAACTCGTGGCACGGCGGCGCCGCCGGCAAGGATGGAGGCCTGCGCATCATGTACAACACCCTCCTCGCGTTCGGCAACGGCACCTGCGGCGGCGCCGGCTGCATCGGCACCGAGCTGTCCCGCTCCACGCCGGTCTCCGGGCTGTACGGCGAGTACTTCCGCGGCAGCTTCGACTGGAAGATCCCGGCGAACACGCTTGCCGGCAACGCGCTCTACGTTCCTGCCGTCGGCGCGTACCCGTATGCCACAGGCCACCTGCGCGAGTACAAGGCAGCAGCAGCGAACGTCCCCGCCGGCGGCGATACGACGGTGCCCTTCACCGGGTTGAACTACAACCTCACCTCCGCCTGCTCCGCCTCGAACCCGCTCAGCCCGTGCAACTGGGACGCCGCCACGCTGATGAAGCCGTATGCGTTGCGCAACGTGTACGTCGTCACGCCGAGCACGACGACGCTGACCGCGGCGGCGACCGCCGGGTCGCCGGCAGGCTGGGCAGCGACCAACCTCACGCTCGGGAGCAAGCTCACGAACGGCCCGAGCGGTGTGCTCGGCGGGATCGACTACTCGACGGCAGCCGTGATCGAGGCCAAGCCGACCGGTACGGTGACCATCGCCGGTGCGGCCACGCGTCCGACCATCGCCTACGTCGGTGCGCGCGACGGCATGCTGCACGCGTTTTGCGTGGCCCCGGGCTCCGCGGACGTGAGTGGCAGGTGCTACGGCATCTACGCGCGCGGCGAGGAGATCTGGGCAATCGTCCCGCCCGGCGTGCAGAGCGCGATGATCGCCGCCAACACGAGCGGCGACTGGTCGAAGGTCAACGTGGGCGGCTCGGTCCGCGTCGCCGATCTGAAGGACAGCTTCACCGGCGAGACTTCGACCGGCTTTCGCACGGTCCTCATCGTGGGCTCGCGCGACCTCGGCTACATCGACGCGTTCGACGTCTCGAACCCGAACCCGGCGAACATCAACACCGACGGCTTCCGCTTTCTGTGGGAGAACGACGGCACGAAAGCCGTGATCGGTACGCCCCCTGCGATGAAGCAGAGCATGGGCGCGAGCATCGCACTCGTCGACTCGTCGACCTCGAAGGGCGTCGCACTCGTCGCGGCGAGCCTCACCACCGCGCCGGGCATCGTCACGTACGGCATGCAGGTCGCCGACGGCAAGGTGTTCGCCTACGACAGCCGCACCTACACGAAGACGATCCCGCTCGCCGCGGGCGCGTCCGCCCCGATCCCGAACGACGTCCCCGCACTGCCGACCATCATCGATCTGAACAACGACGGGAACGACGAGACGGTCTTCGTCACGGACTTCCAGGGTGGCGTGCAGAAGATCGGCGTCACCGTCTCTGCATTCAGCTCGTCCGCGCAGGTCTTCGACATGAGCACCACCGCGAACGGGTGCACGAGCACCACCGTGGCCTGCCAGCCCATCGGCGCGTCGCCGTCGGTGGTGTTGCTCACCGGCGGCAGCATCGGCGTCGTCGTGGTCACCGGTGGGTCGGATGCGGCGCGCGCATTCCCCAACTCCAAGTACTACGTCGGTGGCTTCAAGGCCGGGACCGGCGCCGCCCTGTTCGCGCCGCTGTCGCTCGGCGCGCTCGCGACGCTGCCCGCCGGTCCGGTCCCCGCCACCGGCATGCCGCTACGCGGCTATGCTGCGCTCACCGTCTCGGGCACCGCGCTGTTCGCCGATGGCACGACGCTGGCCGCCAACGACCTGCAGCAGCTCGTCCAGCCCGCCCTGTATCCTGGACAGTACGGCGACGTGCGTCGCTGGGACTCCATCAACGCGACGCCCGGAACGTCCATCTCGCAGCTGCCCGCCGCCAACGTGTACTCCGGGGGCTACGGCTCGCTCGTCGAGATCAACGGGACCAGCGGAGGCTCGCTCGTCTCGCTCGGCACGAACCAGGGCCTCAGCATCGTCCTCGCCAGCAGCGACAGCGGCCTGGCCAATGCTGCCTATCACGTCGGTATGGCGGGCGGGATCGTCGGCCGCAACTTCACGTCGAAGGCCTGGTTCGATCTGGCCAACTGACCCGCGCGGCGTGACCGCTGCGGTTCGAGGTCAGGGTTTGCCCTGGCCCTTGCCCTTGCTTCTGGCGAGGCCCAGCGCCTTGCCCCGTGCGCCGATGCTTTCACGATCGGGTCCCACGTCCGAGGGCGTACCGCGACCGCTGCTGTCGGCGTCGCCACCGTTTCCTCGCTGGTGCTGCCTGTCGCGGCGCTCGTCGGGCAGCGCGGCCTCGAGCGCACCGAGCGCACTCGCGCCCCGGGCGCGGGCACGCTCGGTGTCCGAGGCGAGGTGATCGAGCGCCGCGGGGTCGTCGTGCGCCACCTTCGAGACGAGGCGTGCCACGGCGTCGCGCGGGTACCCGAGGACCACCAGGTCGGTGGTGGTATCGAGGGCCGTGGTGGCGGTCTGCACCGTTTCAGCGGCCGACAGCACCCGACGGACGTCGTCGATGGAGACGGCTTGCCCGCGCGCCTCGACCACCGCGCGGTAAAGGGGCCTCGT
>JAYTLP010000093.1:0-9627 GCA_043729375.1 Myxococcales bacterium | reverse complement strand
GTCCGGGTCGGCGGCATCTTGAAGAACATGATCGGCAAGATGCCGGGTTCGCCGGTCGAGCCTCTGCCCGAGCCCGAGAGCATCCGCGGCGACGCGGATACGCACCTCGAAGCGACGGCCGACAAGACGCGCGTCTTCGTCGGTGAGCAGGTGAACGTCGCGTTCCGCCTGTGGGCCGGCAGCCAGGTGCTCAACTTTCGCAGTCTCGCCGATCCAAAGACCGATGGCTTCTGGGCAGAGGACCTGACCCCGCCGCAGCGCGAGTGGCAGAGACAGGTGACACGCGGCCGCGAGTATCAGGTGATGCTGCTTCTCGAGAAGGGACTGTTCCCGCTCCGCCCCGGCAAGCTCGTCGTGACACCGCTGCAGGCCGAGGTCACCACGATGCAGAACGCGTTCTCTGCGAACGCCTCCGCGGTGACGGCGTCGCGTCCCGTCGAGCTCGACGTCCGGCCGCTCCCTGCCGAGGGACGACCCGCGAGCTTCCAGTCGGTGAACGTAGGGCACTTCGAGATGAAGGCGTCGGTCGATCGCACGCGCATCGCAGCGGGTGACGCGGTCAGCTTGAAGATCGTGCTCTCGGGCGTGGGGAACATACATGGCCTCAAGGGCCCCAGGGTCTTCGATAAAGGCGACGGCCCCGACGGGTGGCGCGCCTACGAGCCGACCGTGAAGGAGAACGTCGAGCGCGGCAGCGAGATCCGCGGCGAGAAGGTGCTCACGTACCTTCTGACGCCGCTGCGCGGTGGTCGTCTCAGACTTCCGGCGCTCGAGCTCGCCTACTTCGATCCGAAGACGCAGCACTACGAGACTGCGCGCACGGCCGAGCTGCTCGTCGACGTGGAAGGAGATCCGCAGCGCTTGCAATCCGGCTCCTCGGGGAGCGCGAGCGAGAACGTGCTGTCTCGTCAGGTGCGTCCGCTGCGCGCGCGCGGCTCCCTCTCCACGCATCTGGGTGCGAAGCTCTTCGAGCGCCCGCGCCTGCGCGTGATCGTGCTTGCGATGCCGCCGCTCCTGTGGCTGCTCGTTGTCATCGTGCACTCGGTGCGCCGTCGCTGGGCCCGCGACACGCCCGGCAGTCGCCGTCGTCGCGCGCGCGCCAACGCGCGGCGTCGCCTGCGCATCGCCGATTACAACATCAAGGCCAACCGCCCACCCGCGTTTTTTGCAGAGTGCGCGCGGGCGATCTACGAGCACCTCGAGTTCCGGCTCGGCGGTAAGGTGGAGTCGTACACGCTCGATCAGCTGCGCGCCTTGCTCGTCCAGCGAGGCTTCACGAAGGAGACCTCGGAGGCCATCGTGCAGGAGCTCGAGAACTGCGACTTCGCACGCTTCGCGCCGTCGGCGTCGGGGCCCGGCGAGATGAAGGCGGCAGTACGTCGCGTGAAGACGTTGCTCGGATTCATCGAGCGCGAGCGTCTCCATACGACGAAGGCGGCAGCATGAAGACCTTCTTGCTGATGCTCGCGCTCGTCGGCACCGCGAGGGCGAGCTCCGACGCGCTCCTCGGCGCCTCGCAAGACGCAACGTTCCAGCGTGGAAACGAGGCCTACCTCAAGGGCGACTACCGAGCGGCCGTCCTGAGCTACGAGCAGGTTGCGGCGCTCGGTCTCTCGTCGGAGGACCTCTACTACAACCTGGGCAACGCGTACTACAAGGAGGGGGCGCTCGGCCCCGCAATCTACAACTACGAGCGCGCGCTCGACGTGGACCCGAGCAGCGCGGGGGCGGACGACGTTCGTTACAACCTCGACGCCGCTCGCGAAGCGGTCAAGCGCCGCTCGGAGGATCGCCTCATCGGTGCCGAGGTGGCGCCATTCTGGGTGCGCGTCGTCTCGCCGTACTCCACGAGCTTTCTGAGCTGGATGTTCCTCGGCCTCTACGTCGGGCTCTTTGCGCTCTTGCTGACGCTCCGCTTCGTCGGCCCCGGCTTCTTGCGCGTCTCACTCTGGGTCGTCTTCGCGTTCTGGATCGCGGTCACGGGTGTCTCCGGCGGACTGCTCGCCGGTCGCGTGTACCTCTCGACTCGCGTCGAGCGAGCAGTCGTGCTACCCGACGCGCTGGCAGTGCACGAGGGCCCCGACGCGAACTACCAGACGGCCTTCACGGTTCATGCGGGCCTCCTCGTACGCATCACCGAGCACGACCAGGACTGGGTCCGCATCCGGCTGCAAAACGGACTCGAGGGCTGGGTGCAGGCAGCCTCGGTCGGTCGACTCTAGTCTAGGCGCTTCGCGCGAGTGCCCAGTGGTCGTCGCGCTCGACTGCGAGGCCCTCGGCCACGAGCTTGCGGAGGTGGGTCTTGAGCGAGCGCTTCGCGAGCGGGTAGATGTCGGATGGCGTGTCCGCGTAAGCGACGGGCACCAGCTCGTCGAGCGTCTGCAGCGCGGCCCCGAGCGCCGCGACCACCTTCGCCTCGCGACCTAGCCGGTGCGCTATGTAGCGCGCAAGGTGTGCGTCCGCGTCGAAGATCGGGGGGCCGTGCGCGGGCAAGAGGCAGCTCGGCTGCCAGGTGCGCATGAGCGCGAGCGAGTCGAGGTAGACGCGCATGTCGCCGTCGTCGTCCGCATCGACGAGGATCGTGCCCTCGGACGCCACCATGTCGCCGCACACGAGCGCGTGTGACTCGGTGTCCAGCAAGCACAGGTGGCCCGGCGCGTGGCCCGGCGTCAGGCGCGCGACCACGTGGCGTGCGCCGATCGGCAGTGCGTCACCATCAGCGACCGTGTGGTCCACCGTGATGCGCCCGTGCAGCCGCGCCGCCGTCTCCGCGTGCGCCCAGATCGGCGCCCCGGTCGCGCGCTGGAGGACCATCGCGCCCGACACGTGGTCGAGGTGCTGGTGCGTGAGGAAGATCGCGGTGACCTTTTCGGCACGTTGCGCGAGCGCGTCGGCCAGCGCGGATCGCTCCTCGGGGTACGGGCTGGCCGGGTCCACGACGACGCATTCGCCTTCCCCGAGGATGTAGACATTTGTGTGCGTGGCGGGCGGCAAGGTCGGCGTACGCACCGCAAAGCGCCAAATAGCGGGGATCCCCCGGATCGGCAGCAACTCGCGCCGATTGCCCGCGGCGGGCTCCGGGTTCTGGTCGCTCTGCGTCACGTGGCGCGCTCCTTTTTCTCCGTGACGATCCACGAAGCCCAGCGCTAAGCTTTAGCGAGTCGAGAAGCGGACGCAAAGGCCATGACGACAGTCACTGCCCGAAAAATTCGTGAGCATGGAGCGCCCACCTCGGTGCCGGGTGGCGCGCGTGCGACCGTTGGCCGGATCTACCGCGGTTTCCTCGTCGGCTATCCTGTCGTTGGACGCGGCATGGTGATCTTCCGCGACCCCAATGGCCACCGCATGGTGACGACGGCTGTGAGGCGAGTGCTCGCCGATGCCGACACGCTCTACGTCGAGACCGAGAACAGCGTCTACTGCCTCACCTTCGACGCGCTGCCTGTCGCCCAGGCCGCGTAGCCCGTCCGGCCTACACCACGCGGCAGAGCAACACTTTCAGGTAGCGGCCCTCGTCGAAGGCGGGCGGGAGCGGGTGGTCGGCGCCCTGGGAGCGGGACTCGAGCACCTGGACGCGGCGGCCGGCATCGCGCGCGGCCGCTGCGACGATGCGCTCGAGCTCCTCGGCACCGACGAGCTGCGAGCAACTCGCGCTGACGAGGAGGCCGCCGTCGGCGGTGGCGTTCATGGCGAGCTGGTTGAGGCGCTGGTAGCCCTTCGTGGCCGCGGCGAGGTCCTTCTTCGCGCGCGCGAACTTGGGCGGATCGATGACCACGAGGTCGTAGCCGCGCGGCTTCGCGGTCTCGAGGAAGCGAAACGCATCGGCTTCGACGGTCTCGAGCTGCGGCAGGTTGTTCAGCTCGGCGTGGCGTCGGGCACGCTCGAGAGCGCGGCCCGACGAGTCGACCGCGGTTGCGCTCTTCGCGCCGTGCTTGAGCGCGTTGAGCGAGAAGCCCCCGGCGTAGGTGTAGATGTCGAGGACCCGGGCGCCCTTGGCGAGCGACGCGACCATCTTACGGTTCTCGCGCTGGTCGAGGAACATTCCCGTCTTCTGTCCGCGGAGCGGCTCGACCTCGAGGAGGATGCCGTTCTCCCGACACGTCACGGTCTCGACCGCGTCGCCGCGCACCACGCGCGTCGCCGATCCGAAGCCCTCGAGCTGCGCGAAGCCCCCGGCGGACACCTCGACGATTGCGCGCGGTTTGCCCGTCAGGCCGGCGCCGTCGGCGAGCGCCTCGACGAGCGCGAGCTCCATGCGCTTGGCGCCGAGTGCCGTGAACTGGATCGCGACGACGTCGGCGTACACGTCGACAATGACGCCGGACAGGCCGTCACCCTCGGAGTTGACGAGACGATAGGCGTCCGTCTCGGCGGAAGGCAGGCCGAGAGTGCGACGCAGCCCGCCAGCCTCCTCGAGGCGACGGCGGATGAAGGCGCCGTCCACGGCCTCCTCGCGCTGCGTCACCATGCGGACGCGGATCTGCGAGCGCGCATTGTGGAAGCCGCGACCGATGAAGCGGCCCTCGACGTCGCGCACGTCGACGACGTCGCCCGGCTCGGGCGTGCCCTCCTCGCGGAGGACCGCACCCGAAAAAACCCACGGGTGACCCTGCCAGAGTGGATTTGCGCGGCCGCGCTTGAGATAGACGGTTGTGGCGGACATCGGCGGCGGACCCTACGCACGCAGGCTGCTGCGGTCAAGCAGCGCGCGCCGACTGTCTCGAAGCCCGGGCAGACCTGCACCCCGAACCCGCGCTCGCTCCGGTCGGCAAAGCCTTCCGCGTTCGCAATGGATGCCCACGGTCGAGTGGTGCGTCACCAGCCCGACGTGCCGGGCAGCCCTTTGAAGGGGCCCTTGATGCGCGAGGTGATCCAGCCGCCGTAGAAGTCGCCGGCCTGCGGGATCACGCGCTCTCCGTCGACGGTGCACTCATCGACGCGGCTTGCATAGAATGCGAGGTGGTCGGCGATGGCGCCGAACGCCCCGGTGGGCGCGGGGTAGCTCCAGGCGCAGTCGACGCTCACGGCGCGCGGATCGAGCGTGGCGATTGCGGCGGAGACATCGAGGGTGAAGTAGCACGCCTGACCTTTCCACTCGCAGAACGAGCTGCGTCGGGCGGACGCAAAGACATGGGCCACATCGCCAAGCGGGATGTAATACACAGGAGGATGGCTGGTCTCGAGCACGCGGTAGGTTGCGCGCGACTCCGCGACGACGATGCCGCGGTGCACGACGCGGACGAGCTCGGTCGAGCGCTCGAGGCGCGGCGGGCGCGGGTAGTCCCAGACGGATTCGGTCTCGTTTGCCATGCGGGTGAAGCGTAGCTCGTGTCAGGATGCGCGCATGTCCCGGGTCGTCGGCGCGCTGCTGTTCCTCGTCGTGGCGCACGGCCACGCGTTCGGTCAGGCGGAGGAAGCACCGGCGGGGTATCTGCCGCCGAACGGCGTGCCGGTCTCGTACGATCCGCGCCCGGTCGCTGCAGAGCGCGAGAACGCGCGCCTGAAGTGGATCGTCGCGGTGAACCCACGGCTGGTCGTTGCGCTCGGCACGCCGGCGGGCCTGCCGCGCATCGGGTACGGCGTCGGCTTTTTCATCGGTCGTGCGCTCGTCGTCCACGGGCGCCTGCGGCTCGGGCTCGGTGCCGGCTTCTCGTTCGAGCACGTCCAGCGCGAGAAGCACCCACCGACCGGCCTCGAGAACGGCGACATCGTGCAGGAGCTGAGTCACTTCGGCTTCTCCCTCGACCTGCGGATCGACGGCATCGTGGCGAACGGGATCGTTCGCCCCTGGGTCACCATGGGTCCGGCCTTCAGCGTCGGTGACTACAGGGATCCGCCCTCGACGGAGAACCCGAAGGGCATCGAGCGCGCGGCCGTCGTCCCCGCGCTACGGGCCGCGCTCGGCATCGCCTTTCGGGTGTGGGAACAGGTCGAGCTCGGCCCGCGCTTCGAGTGGCTCGCCACGTTCGGCGGCCCCGACGTCGGGGCCGCGATGGACGGCGTTTTCCACCCCGGCAACTTCTCGGTTGGGCTCGACGGCGGTGTCCGCTTCTAGGCTCCCTTTCGAAGTATGATCCGGCATCATGGCCAAGAAGCCCGAAGCACCGCCGCTGTTCGTCTGGCTCGACCTCGAGATGACTGGGCTCGATCCGACGAAGGATACGATCCTCGACGTGGCGGCCATCATCACCGGCCCCGATCTCAAGCCCATCGAGCAGTACGCGCAGACGGTCTGGCAGCCGGAGAGCGCGCTCGCGGTCATGGACCCGTTCGTGCGCGAGATGCACACGAAGTCCAAGCTCCTCGATCGCGTACGCACCTCGGACAAGGCGTTGCGCGACGTCGAGAAAGATCTCTTCGCGCTCATCCACCGTCACGCGGGGCCGTTCGAGGCCACGCTCGCGGGTAACTCGATCCACGCGGATCGTCGCTTCATCACGGCGTACATGCCGCTCGTCGACCGCTACCTCTCGTACCGGCTTCTCGACGTCACCACCATCAAGATCCTCAAGCGCGCGTGGTTCGGCGAGCTGGAGCAGCCCGTCAAGAAAGGCGCGCACACCGCGCTCTCCGACATCGAGGAGAGCATCGCCGAGCTGGCCTGGTACCGGAGCCACGTCTTCAAGACGTGACGGCGAGGCGCATCGTCCTCGCGGTGCTGCTGCTGGCGGCGGTGCTGTATCGACAGAACGTCGTGGCGCATTTTTCGTCAGGCAGCCCCGACGGCGACCAGTACATCGCGCTCGCGCGCGGCCTGCGGGCGGGCACCCTCGGCTTCGGCCACGGGCCGTCGTACGCGCGGCTCCCTGGTTTCCCGCTACTGCTCGCGCCCTTCGCCGGTGACCCGAGACGCGAGGTCGTGGTCGCACGCGCCGCGCACTTGAATGCGCTCCTCGACGTGGGGTCGGCCGTCGCGGTGTGGATCATCGCAGCCGAGCTCGGCGTCGGGCTGCTGGCCGCGCTGCTCGTCGTCGTCGCGCCACCTCTCATTCTGTTCTCCTCGCTCTCGCTCACAGAGTCGCTCGCGACCTTCCTCGGCACCTGGGCGCTCGCGCTCGCCGTGCTGCGCAGGCCGCTCCTGTGCGGCATGGTGCTCGGCGCGGCGCTGCTCGTGCGCATCGACTCGATCACGTTCGTGGCCGGGTTGCTCGTGCTGCTCGGCTGGCGTCGCGCCGCGTGGCTCGCCGTCGGTACGCTGCTCGTATGGGCGCCATGGCCGCTGCGCAACCTCGTCGACTTCGGTGCGCCGCATGCCGCCGCAGCCGAGTGGCCCGCGCAGGACGGGACGCCGCTGCTCACGGGGCCGGTCCACTGGATGCGCACGTGGAGCTCGAGCGCGCCGGGCGAGCAAGCGTTCGCCGACGGCATCGTGTTCGGCAAGCGCTGTCCCGAGCGCGCCGTCTTGCCTGTGATGTGGGCCGGCGACGATCGCAGCGAGCTCGATCGCGTTGCTGCCCGCTGCCACGCGGACGGCCTCAGCCCGTCGGTAAACGAGGACTTCGAGCACCTCGCTGCACACCGTCGCGCGGCCCATCCGGTCGCGGTGTACGTGAGGCTCCCGCTCCAGCGTCTCCTGCGGCTGTGGTCACCCCCGCCCGAGCGCGAGGTGCACTGGATCCACCTGCCCGAGGCCGGGCTGCCGTCGGCGTACTTCGTGATGCGCGGCTGGTACTTCCTGCTCTATCTCGGCGCCCTCGCGGGTGCCGTCGTGCTGTGGCGCAGGCAGCGGACCTTCGTCTGTGCCGCGATCGTCGTGCTCGTGTCGCGCAGCGCCCTGCACGCGGTCGCGGTGCCGCACTACGAAGGCTTCCGCTACTGGGTCGAGACCATCCCGCTGCTTTGTGTCCTCGCAGGCGCTACCCTCCCCACCATGAAGCGGCGGAGCTGAGCGATGGCGGTGCACTACGGGCTCAGGGTCGGTGTGCTGCTCGCGTGGCTGGTCGGGTCCGTCGCGGTGAGCTGTGTCGGCTTCGTCGTCCTGAGCTACGTCATCGCGTTTTGGGGCACAAAAAGGGTTTGGGACAGGGCGCTGCTGCGTGCGCTGGTCGTCGAGATTGCGAGCACCCTCACCATCGTGCCGCTGTGGCCGCTGTGGTTCCTCGTCGGCGGTGTCTACCAGACCGTCAAGGAGGGTGAAGGCAAGGCGCACGGTCGTCGCAACCCGGTCATCCTGTTGCATGGCTTCGCGATGAACCGCACGCAGTGGATGTACATGGCGCGCCGCCTGCGCCGCCTCGGTCACGGCCCGATCTACGGGCTCAATTACTTTTCGCTCTCGCGCGTCGGCGAGGCGGGCAAGCGGCTCGACCGCTTCATCGACCACGTCCGCGCGCTCGAGCACGAGGCGGTCGTGGACATCGTTGCGCACAGTATGGGTGGGCTCGTCGCGCGCTACTACATCGAGCGCATGGGCGGGGCAGAGAAGGTGCAGCGTCTCATCACCATCGGCACGCCACACCAGGGCACGCGGTTCGGACGCTTCGGGATCGGACTGCCCGGCGCGAGCGACCTGGTCGGGGGCTCGCCGCTCCTGACGGACCTCGGGCCCGTGCGCCCCGGCGCGGCGTACACCTCCATCTGGTCGCGGGCCGATGCGGTGATCCAGCCGCCCGAGTCGGCGTCCATTGCGCCCGCCGGCCTCGACGAGGTTTTCGACGACCTCGGCCATCTCTCGCTGGTCCTCTCGCCGCGCGTGGTCGACGTGATCGACGCTCGTCTGCGTGCGTGATACATGGCCCCTGTGTCGGTCCCGCTCTTCTCCCGTCGCTTCCTGACCATCGCCGGCAAGGGCGGCGTCGGTCGGACCACCGTCGCTGCCGCGATGGCAATCGCCGCAGCGCGTGCGGGCAAGAAGGTGCTCGTCTGTCAGACGAAGGCGAAGGAGCGGATGTCGTCGATGTTCGGCTCGCCACCCATCGGCGACGAGATCGTGAAGGTCCGCGATCGCCTGTGGGTCGTGAACATGACGCCGCAGACCGCCCTGCGCGAGTACGGAACGATGGTGCTGCGGTCGGAGTTCATTGCCAAGCAGGTCCTCGAGAACCGCGTCTCCCGGGCGTTCCTGCACGCGGTGCCGGGCGTCGAGGACTACGCGATGCTCGGCAAGGCGTGGTTCCACACCACCGAGGTCGAGCACGGCACCAACAAGTACGACCTCGTGATCCTCGACGGCCCCGCGACTGGCCATATCCTCACGCTGCTCGCCATCCCCGACGCGATCCTGGCGGCGGTGCCAGAGGGGCCGCTCACCAAGCCCGCGCGCGAGACGCACGATCTGCTGCGCGACCCGCGCCGCTCGGCCTTCGTCGTCGTGACGCTGGCCGAGGACCTGCCGGTCAACGAGGCCATCGAGCTGTCGAAGAAGGCCACCGCGATGGGGCTGCCGCCCGGTCCCGTCGTGGTCAACGGGCTCTTTCCGCCGCGCTTTCGCACGGGCGCCTCCGCGGAGGGCCTGCGCCTCCTGCTCGGTCAGGACGACGGGGCCGCACTCCGCACCAGCGACGATCCGACGCTCGCGGTGCTGGTGGACAGCGCCCGGCTCTCCGAGCGCCGTCGCGCGCTGCACGACCGCGAGCTCGAGCGTCTGCGCATCGAGCTCCCGCTCCCTCAGCTCCAGCTCCCGTACAT
>JAYTLP010000092.1:0-4497 GCA_043729375.1 Myxococcales bacterium | reverse complement strand
ACGGCACACACACCGCGCCACGGAGGATTTCCAAATGCTCGAGTTCCAGGTTGGTGACAAGGCCGTCTATCCCGCGCGTGGTGTCGCCGAAGTCGTTGGCATCGATCAGAAGGAGATCTCCGGGACGATCCAGCGCTTCTACGTGCTGCGGGTCCTCGACACGGACAACGTCATCCTGGTCCCGACCGACAAGACCGAGCAGTGCGGCATGCGCGGCGTGGTCGACGCCGAGCAGCTCGAGGAGGTCTACGACATCCTCAAGGAGAAGGAGCTGCACATCGACAAGCAGACCTGGAACCGCCGCTACCGCGGGTTCATGGAGAAGATCCGCACGGGAAGCCTCTTCGAGGTGGCCGAGGTCTTCCGTGACCTGTATCGCCTGAAGACGCAGAAGACGCTCTCGTTCGGCGAGCGCCGCATGCTCGACGCTGCGAAGACGCTCATCGTCAAGGAGCTCTCGGTGGCCAAGCAGACCAGCGAGACGAAGGTCGAAAAAGAGCTCGAGAAGATCTTCAGCTGCTGAGAGCAAAGCCCCCGGCATCGCTGGGGGTTTCATTCACGACCTGCTGCGCTCTCTGCGTGAGCCAGCCCTCGACCACCGGGTAGATCTCGTCCGGCGCGTCCCTTCCCCACAGCAAATCATAGTGTCCGTAGTTCACCCGCAGACCCTGCGCGCGCGAGCAGATCCGGAACTCCTTGTCTTGCTCCGATATCCCCGTGAACGCGTCCGCGGTCTCCTTGACCGCGTCCGGGGCCGCGAATGGATCGCGCGAGCCGGCCACGAACAGGGTCGGTACCGTGATCCGCCCCAGCTCTGCACGGTAGTCGCGGCGCTGGTCGATGGAACGGAACTCGTCGTTTCGGATCCAGTCTGCGTACTGCAGGAGCTCGTTGCTGGCGAAGCTCGCCACTGCGTTGACCATGGCACGGCGCTGGGTCGAGCCGTCCGTGTTCTCCGGATTGTAGATGAGCTGCAGCGGCGATGGATGCAGATAGCCCGAGCCGGGCGCGAGCACCCTCATCATCCACCGGTGGCGCATCCAGCGAAGGCTGCGGATAGCCCAGGCCGACAGGAACTTGTCCAGACGTTTGAATGTGACGGGGCCGGCCATCGAGACGAGGCTGGCGACCTCGACGTCCCGCTTCGGGCTCGAGAGGAAGGCGTAGCAGGCCAGCGCGCCGATCGAGAACCCGACGAGGTGCAGCCGCGACGCACCTGTTGCGCGCAGAACCTCACGGGCGGCGGCCGGCAGGTCCTTTTCGGCATATTCGTCGAATGACCACACGTACTTGAGCCCGGAGAAGAGACGCGGCCGCACCGACTGCCCGCGACCCCGCATGTCCACGACCCACACGTCGAAGCCTGCATTGCGGAGGTGCTGTGCGAGCGACAGGCGGTCGGTCAGGTCGAACGTCATCCGGTTGCAACCGATGCCGTGGACGAGGAGGAGCGGCTCGCTGAACTTTTGGACCACGGGCCGGTAGCGGGTGACCCCGATGCGCCAGCCGTCCTCCGTGGTGGCGAAGCACACCTCATCCGGAAACCGCGGTACGAAGAAGAACCGTGCCGCGAGGTAGCTCGTGTACACCAGCGCGCAGAAGCCAAGGACGAGGCCGCCTGCGATCGTGAAAAAGAGCGCCATCGGGCCCATATCCGCGAAACACTACCCCAGCACGTGTCCAAAGTGTTGACGTTGGGGCAATTCATGGATGAAGATGCCGCCCATGGTCATCCACGTCGCCCTCGGCGACATCACGCAGCTGACCGTTGACGCCATCGTCAACCCCGCGAACTCCCTGATGATCATGAATCAGGGTGTTTCGGGCTCGATCCGCAACGCGGGCGGACAGGCGATCGAGGACGAGGCCCGCAGCATGGCGCCCGTCGCGGTCGGTGCCTGCATCGTCACCGGCGCCGGCAACCTGTTCTGCAAGGCCATCATCCACGCGCCCACCTCGGAGGAGCCAGGCCAGAAGATCGGCGTCGAGGGCGTCCGTCGCGCCACCCGCGCCGCCCTGCTCGCCGCGGTGCGCAACGGCTACGACACGGTCGCGTTCTCCGGCATCGGCACGGGCATCGGCGGTGTCCCGCACGACGAGGCCGCCCGCGCCATGGTCGACGAGGTCCGCGCCATCAAGGTCCCGCCCCCGTCCACGGTCTGGCTCATCGCCACCCACGACGAGATGCTCTGGGCCTTCGAAGACGCCTGCAAGATCGCAACGCAGCCGTAGCCCGCGCCGCGCGGACCTTGCACCGTCACGCCGCTTGACGAGCGCGTGGGCTTCGAGGGACCGTCTCGGCCCATGCAGCCGTCCGACGACAAGCCCGTGACCTACCGCCAGGCAGGTGTGGACATCGATGCGGGTGACGCGCTGGTCGAGCGCATCAAGCCGCTGGTCAGGAAGACCTTCCGAAAGGAAGTCCTGGGGGGTCTCGGGGGCTTCGGCGCGCTGTTCGCGATGCCGAAGGGCTACGAGGAGCCGGTGCTCGTGTCCGGCACCGACGGCGTGGGAACCAAGCTCAAGGTCGCGTTCGCCACGGGTCGCCACGACACGATCGGCATCGACCTCGTCGCGATGTGCGTCAACGACATCGTCGTCTCCGGCGCGGAGCCGCTCTTCTTCCTCGACTACTTCGCGAGCGGCAAGCTCTCGGTGGACGTGGGCGTCGCGATCGTCGGCGGGATCGCCGAGGGCTGCACGCAGGCGGGCTGCGCGCTCGTCGGTGGCGAGACGGCCGAGCTACCCGGCATGTACCCCGATGGCGAGTACGACCTTGCAGGCTTCGCGGTGGGCGTCGTCGAGAAGAGCGAGATTCTCGACGGCCGCCGAGTGCAGGTCGGCGACGTCGTGCTGGGGCTGCCCTCGTCGGGGCTGCACTCGAACGGCTACTCGCTCGCGCGCCGGGTCCTGCTCGAAAAGGCCGGGTTGTCGCTCGCGGACGTCGGCGATGCGCTGCTCACGCCGACCCGCATCTACGTGAAGGCCGTGCGCGCCGCGATCGCGACGGGCGCCGTGCATGCGTGCGCGCACATCACGGGCGGCGGGCTCGTCGAGAACCCACCGCGCGTGCTGCGGGACGGCCTCGGCATGCGGCTCGTCGAGGCGAGCTGGCCCGTCCCGGCGATCTTCGCACGCATCGCGGAGCTCGGTCCCGTGGAGCGGAGCGAGATGCGCCGCACCTTCAACTGCGGGCTCGGCATGCTGCTCGTGGTGGACCGCGCGCGGGCGGCAGACGTCATCGCCGCATTGACGGCGCTCGGCGAGCCCGTCTTCGAGGTCGGGGAGATCATCGCGGGCGCGGGCGAACCCGTCGTGGAGTTCGTCTGACCGTGCGCGTCGGTGTCCTGTGCTCGGGGGGAGGCTCGAACCTCGGGGCGCTGCTCGCAGCCGAGCGCACGGGGTCCCTCGGCGAGGCGGGCATCGTCGTGGTCGTCGTGAACCGCGCGGACGCGGGCGCCGTCGAGCGCGCACGTGTGGCAGGCGTCCCCTGCGTGGTGCTGCCGCATGCCGGCTACGCGCGCCGCGAGGACTACGACACGCGCCTCGTCGCTGCGCTGCGCGAGCACGAGGTCGAACTCGTCGCGCTCGCCGGCTTCATGCGCCTCGTCACGAGGGTGCTCCTCGACGCTTTCCCGGGCCGCGTGCTCAACATCCATCCGTCGCTGTTGCCCGCGTTCCCCGGGCTGCACGCGCAGCGGCAGGCGCTGCACCACGGGTGCAAGGTGGCGGGGTGCACGGTGCACCTCGTCGACGACGGCCTCGACGCGGGCCCCATCGTGCTGCAGGCCGCCGTGCCCGTCCTCGACGGCGACAACGAGGCCACGCTCTCCGCCCGCATCCTCGCCGAGGAGCACCGGCTCTACCCCGAGGCCGTGCGGCGCCTCGCGGCGGGCGGGCTTCGCGTAGAGGGTCGGAGGGTGTTCGGTGCCTCGTAGCTCCTACGACGTGGTGATCATCGGCCGCGACCTCACCGCCACCATCGCCGCCACCCTGCTCGTCCAGCGCGGCGTGCGCGTGCTCGTGGTCTCGGGGCCGCAGGACGCCATCGCCGCGCCGCTCACGCCGGGCCAGCCGCCCGCGTCGACCGATCGCTACAACCTCGGACCCTACGTGCTGCCGACGTCTCCGATGGCTCTCACGGGCCCGGACGCGCCCGGCCTCCGTCGCATCATCGCCGAGCTCAACCTCGTGCAGCTCTTCCGGCGGCGCATCGAGGCCAATCGTCCGGCGTTCCAGCTCCTGTATCCGGACCAGCGTCTCGACGTCGACGACGATCTTCTGCGCGCCCTCGAGCGCGAGGCGCCCCTGGCGCTCGCGGCGTACGAGAAGGCCGCAGCCCGGATGCAGGCAGTGAACAGCGCCGTCGAGTCCATCCTGTCGGAGGACGTGATGCTGCCGCCCGACGGCTTCTGGGACCGACGCGACGGCAAGCGCGTGGCTTCGCGCCTGCCCGAGGACGACGAGGACCTGTGCGGGCCCGCGCTCGAGGGTATC
>JAYTLP010000091.1:0-9234 GCA_043729375.1 Myxococcales bacterium | reverse complement strand
CCTTCGCCGGCAACGTCGCGGACCTCTCGGCGAGCGGCGTAATGCAGCTCGGCTCGACCAACACGACGGCCGTGCAGATGAACAACGTGCAGAGCGCGTCGGGTGCTGGCCTGATACTCAAAAGCCAGCAGACGAGCACCGCAAGCACGGGAATGGTCTTCAACAACACGACCAACTACACCGCCGCGAACGCCCTCTCTTACGAGTGGCAGGATCACGGCAACACGATTATGTCGGTTCGGCCGGGGACGTTTAGCCAGACGGTGCTCGCCTTTCACGATGGTGCCACAGCGGCGGTCATCGCCAAGATGGTTGTAAACGCCAGTGTTTCGTTTATGAACAACGGCGGTACTCCGTATTCCGTCGTGACCGGCGGCCTGACCGCGATCGGCGACCTCCTTTCCGGCGCGGACCTGACCTACGCCATCGGCGCGTCTAACGATCGAAGAACGGCGGTATGGGCGCGACGGCACGCGGGTGTCGAGCAGACGATCGCAGCGGCGGCCAGTATCACCCTCGACCCAGCCAGCGGCGAGAGCATCACCGTGAACCTGGGCGCCACGGGCATCACGGCCATCAACGGCGCGGTAGGCTTCCCAGGGGAGCGCCTGCATGTGTGCTTCATCCAGGACGGTGCCGGGAACAAGACCTTCACCGGCTTCGCGGCCGGGACGAACGGGTTTCAGTTTGCGGGCGGCTCGTCGGGTACGCACTCGACGGCGATCAGCGTTTCCGATTGCTACGACTTCGTCTGGAGCGTAGCGGCAACGAAGTGGAAAGAGTCGAGCCGCGCGCTCGCCGTAAACTAGGAGATCACCCATGGCCAACGTCAGCACCACGGTACACACGCTCACCACGAACCTCACCGGCCTGCGCTTCGACGTGAACGGCGACCTGCACATCGACTTCCAGATGCTCGACGCCGGCGTGGTTACGCAGTCGCGCTCCTTGCTCTGCAAGGCCGACGGGACGGGCGTGTACGACCAGCGCGACGGCTCGCAGGTAGCAGCCGTGACGCCCGCCGCGCTCCTCACGAACGCCACGAACATGCAGACGGTCATCAACAACGCGCTCACGAACGCGGCCGCCGCCGGCAAGCTGGTCGCATGAGCACGCGTCGGCTCACATCGGACCCGCGCTGCCTACACGCCCAGCGTGACAAGATGGCATCGTGATCCGTGGCGGTATTCAAGAACTTGCCCCATGCGCAGCGACGGCACAAAAGATGGAGCACCGGACAGGGAGGTGCCTCGAAATGAACATGCTCAGCGGACCCGCGGTTAGCGTCGAATCCTTGGAGCACCTACGACGCGCGTGTAAGGATGCCGAGAGTGACTGGGAGAGCATCCGTGGACCAGAAATCGAAGCCCACCGCAGCCGAACCCGCCCCCGCGTCATCCGGTCCATCAGGTACGCCCTCGCGGGCGCCTTCGTCGTCGGCCTTGGATCTTGCCTTCACGACGATCGGGGACGCAATTTCAGCGGTGTCGCGTACGGCGAAGGCGTCGCACGCCATGAACAAAGAGGCCCTCGAGCAGTTGCGGTCGGAGCGCGCGCAGTACGTTGAGGAGCGCCGCCGCCTCCTCGCGGCCATCAGCGAAGTGAGGCTCGTTGCGGACGGCCTGCAGACGTCGAACGAGGCCACGCTGCTCGGCTTCCGCGAAGCATATGGCGCACTCGTTGGCCTGAACAAAGGGGCCGTGGGCCAGCTCGCCGAGGGCAAGAAGGCCATCGAGCGCGCGACCAAGAGCTTCTCTGACATCACCGAGGGTCGCGTCGAGCTCATGGTCGACATCGAGGGCCATGCTCCGGCGAAGTGGCGCCGCATGCACCTCTGGTTTGCCGACGTGTCATGGAAGTACGCGCTGCGGCTTGCTGGCTGGTCGGCCGTAGCGTTTGCGAGCTGGATCAAGGCGATGCCGTGGCTCGTCGAGGCCATCCGTTCCATGTTCGCAGGGTAAGGTAAACGCCATGAGCGCCGACGACGACGACAAGACCCCGACCCGCACGATCGTGAAGATCAGCGCGCTCCGCAAGCACGTCGCGGAGCTCTACGACAACGCGCGCGATCGGGGACAGGTCAACGAGATGCTCGTGGTGCAGCACCTCGTCGTGGCGCTGCGCCAGAACAACGACAACAGCGATCTCATTGGTGGCGTGTCCGCGGCCGTCGACCTCATCCGGCACGACCTACGCACGAACCAGCTCTCCCACGCGCACGCCTACGAGGCGCTCGTCGATCAGTTCGAGTCGTTCACTCGGGACCAGGCGCAGCGGCAGGTAGACCTCTTCGCGCGGCAGGACGCCTTCGAGGAGCACCTGCTCGGGCTCGTGACCAAGCTACAGAAGGACGTGGCCGACGTGAGCGAGACGAGCCGCCACCTCGCGAGTTCGCTCGACGGGATGATCGAGTAGTACGCTGGGCCTCCATTCCACGGGAGGCCCACGATGTCCGAAACCACGAGCACGACTCCGCCTGACAACGCAGCTCCGTCTCCGGCTCCGATCGGGAACGCGGTCGCCGAGCACGCGTTCACGATCCCGATGTTCGCCGCGACCGTAGCCAGCACGCTCACGGTGCTCGCCACCAACGGGCTCATCACATCCGAGCTCGCGCGCACGCTGGGCGCCGCCGCCGCCGCCATCTGTCTCGTGGCAACGATGCTCGGCCAGCTCTGGCAGTCGATCCACGTCCGCCGCGCCATCGCGGTGTCGAAGCTCGTCCCCCGCCCCGTGGAGCCGCCGGTCGCCGTGACGCAGGGCGAGGCCGCACGCGCATCCTTCAAGGCGCCGACGACGCTGGCCCTGCTCTTCATCCCCTTCTTGTTCTTGGGTGGCTGCGGGTTCTGTCGCGTACCGGCGAACACCGCGACGCCGCGCTGCATCGCCGAGCGCACCGTCACCGACTGCGGCGCGCCCGAGGTCGTCAAGATCGTCATCGACATCGCCGCCTCCGTGGGCCAGGCGCTCGTGAGCTCGGACTGGGGAAACCTCGTCTCGGCGATCGAGACGGACCTTGAGCATCGCGGCGTGACGGACGTCTGGGGTGTGCTCACGTGCGCGGTCAACCACGTCGAGGGAACCAGCGGCGGCGCGAAGGGCGCCCCCACCGTCTACATCCGCGGCGAGGCGTGGAAGAAGCGTCACCCGGCCAAGGTGCAGCACGCGAGCACGCGATGACCGTACGCATCCACAAGGACGGTCAAGGCAGCGAGCGCCATCTCGCCGGCGTCAGGTTCAGTCCGCCCGGCGCGGTCGTGCACCGCTGCACCGCGTTCCGTACCGCGAACAACTTTCAGATCCCGCCCGTGCTCGACGTGCCCGTGTTCTCCGAGCTCCCGATCCGCGACCAGGGCGCGATGGGACGGTGCACGGGAGAGACGCAGACGCGGCTCGGTGAGGCGATCATCCTCAAGAGGACCGGCAAGCAGGTTCGACTCTCTCCCCTGTTCAGCTACAACGTGGGCCGCATGGAAGCGGGCGTCCCGCTCACGGAGGACTCGGGACTCATGATACCGGACGTCATGGCGGGTGACGAGGCGCGCGGCATCTGTCTCGAGGAGTTCTTCCCGACCACGGCCGACGGCCTCACGCGTGAGCCCACGGTGGAGGCGCGCACGAACGCCCTCGATCACCGCGCGCTCCTCTACTACCACTGCCCGACGGCGGAGACGGTCATCGCCGCGCTGCAACAGGGCTTCGGCGTGTCCGCCGGTATCGTCTGTTACGAGAACCTGATGTCCGCCGAGTGCGCGCGGTCGGGCGAGATCAAGCGCCCCGAGCCAGGCGAGCGAAGCCTCGGTGGCCATAACATCCCGATCCGCGGCTGGATCGCGGACAAGGTCGTCGACGGCGAGAAGGGCTGTTTCGTGATCGACAACTCGTGGGGCCCCGACTGGGGCTGTCAGGTGTTCGGTGCGCCCACGCGCGGCCATGCGTACATCCCCCGGTGGTACATCGACTCAGGCAACATGAGCGAGGCGCTCTGCTCGCGCGGCAGGGAGCACACATGAAGAGTCTCATCGTCCTCCTCGTACTCGTCGCCGGCTGCCACAACGTGATCGTCCAGCCGCACAGGGCGTCCACGGCGCCTCCGTGCGCTGCTTCCACGGTCATGCCGCGCCAAGGGGACGTCTGTGATGGTCGGTTCACCGTGGAGGGCCTGGCGTGCGTACGGTGCGACGTGGGCTCGGGCTGTGTCCTGGGAAACGTGATCGTGTACTGCACGGCTACGTGCAACGACCCCGCGTGTACGCCGAGCGCGGCATCTCACCGGTAGCCCCCATCCCTCCCACCGAAAGGCAGCACTCATGAATCCATACCAGCAGCTCCTCAGCCTCCTCGACGACACGGCCGGCAAGATCCGCGCAGCGGCGAACGCCAAGGGCACCGCCGCCGAGAGCAGCGCGCAGACGGACCTCGACAACGCGCTCACGGATGGCTTTGGCCAGCAGGTGCAGTCGCTCGTGAACCAGGCCAGGGGCGACGCGAGCTCGATGCAGATGCTCAAGGACACGACCTCCAACGCCGGTCCGTCCGCCGTCGGCATCGGCCCGAACGGCGAGCTCGTGAACGCCGTCACGGGCGCTCCGCTCGGCGTGGACAGCGGGCTCAAGCCCGGTGAGGTCGGTAGCACGCCCGCCGTGAACAACGGCGACGTGGGCGACCCGAACGGCTCCTTGAAGGCCAACAAGCCGAACGTCCGGAAGTAGGCCGCGTGCGCGCCGCTGAGTATCCTGGCGCGCTCTGGGTGCCCGCCGCCTCGTCCAACTACCGGACGGGGCGGCGCGGGCCGCCCACCGAGGCTGTGATCCACTGTACGGACGGGCACCCGGACGCGATGGGCGTCGCCGAGATGTGGGCCGAGCCGGGGCACGGCACGAGCGCGCACTTCGTGATCGGCCAGGACGCGACCGTCATCCAGTCGGTGTCGTTGCAGGACATTGCGTGGCACGCGCACGCCGCGAGCTTCATCGGCATCGGCATCGAGCACTGCGCGCGCACGCCAGGCGAGTGGAGTCCGCGCGATCCGGGGCTCCCGCCGTCCGATGCACAGTACCTCGCGTCCGCGCGCCTGGTCGCGTGGCTCGCGAAGCGGTTCGGCTTCAACCCGGTGCGCGGCGTTGGCGTGAAGGGCCACGCGGAGGCCGACCCGCGAACCACGCACACGCGATGCCCCGACGGCTGCGGCTGGAACTGGGAGCTCTACATGGGCCTCGTCGCGTCGGCGTACGTCAACTCCGCTCCCACGAGCTGACCGTCTCCAGGGACAGCGCGCGCACGGCCCGCTCGATGGCGAGCTCGGTCGCGTAAGAAACGGTGCTGCGGACGTTCGCGTAGGCGATGCAGCCCGGCAGGGTCACGAAGACGGCGCCCTTGTGCAGCACGAAGGACGCCCGCCACTCGAACGCGATCCGTGCAAGGTGGTCCGCGCAGAGCCAGCGACAGCCTTCAAGCATCGTCGGCGGCGGCGAGCTTGCGGGCCTCAAGCTCGCGCTCGTACCGGTCCGCGGCGCGGACAGCACGCGCGGCGATCGCGAACATCTCCTCGGCGTCGACGATGTCCTGTTCCGCGGCCACCACGCCGAGGCGACGAAGCGCCTTCACCTCGACCTGTCGGATGCGCTCGCGCGTGAGATTGATCAGGCGCCCGACGCGGAACAGCGTGGCGCCGTCCTCGTCGGCCACGTCGAGCGAGCACGTCTGGTCCATGTCCAGGACGTCGACCGTCGGAAATGTGAGCCGCAGCGACCCGTTCTCCTCGTTCACGTCGAGGTAGAGGTGGAACTTGCAGCCGACGAACGGACAGGGCCGGACGCCTTCCTTGCAGTCGGAACGACGGCGGGGGCGAGCTTCGAGCTCGCGGTCGTCGAGATCATCTGGGGTCGCGACGGGAGCGAGCGCCTGAATCTGGCGCAGCGACAACGTCTTTGGCCGGGCCATCTCCCCGGAAGATACGCGACAGCCATCGATCCGGGGAAACCATGTTCACGGACGACTGAAGCGAGCCCGCTTCTTGGCGTTCGCTGCGTTCACCCTCTCGGCGACGACCTCGAGCTCTGCGGCGCGCAGCTCTCGGCGCAGGCGCTCCACGCGCGCGGCCGGGGGCTCGACGCGGGCCACGTCGCCTACGATCGCGTCCGGCTGGTCGCCGTAGCACACGGCCACCACGGCTCCGAGGCCGACGTAGGCTACGGCGAGGATTGAGATGAGAACGGTTCTGATCACGTCATCGGTCCTTTCAGTCGAGCGAGGGCATCGCGGGCGATGCTGTTGTGACAGTCGCAGCCGTACTGCGTGCCGAGTGAGTAGCTGCACGTGTCGTTGTGCGAGCAGCGCGCAATCTCCCGCAGCGCCTCGGCCAGCATCACGACGTCTGCGCGGGCCTTCTCGTACGCATCGCCCACCGTCTTGGAGTCGGCGAGCACCCGTATCAGGTCAGCGCGCACGTCCTTCGCATCCCGCCGCGCTTCGTCGCGTTCGCGCGTCGTCACAAGCAGAAGCTCCGTCGGCGAGGCCAAGGCGCGCAGCACTCCGCCCTCGCTCGCGGCTGCCACCTCGGCGCTGTCGGCGGGGGCGGGCTTCTCTAGGTCGGTCATCATCGCAGCTCACCCGTCATGACGTGCGGTCCGAGGTGGCCCGCTTCAAGGCGGCAGCGCGGCGGCGGCGTGTCGTTGATGGTGAGTGTAGAGGCAACGGTGCATCGTCGCGCGTCAGCGTCGAGACGCGCCTGCTCCTCGGCGGCGCAGCCATCGCACGCACCGACGTCGAGATTGTAGGGGCCGTGGGCCGGGCAGTTCTGGTCGTACTTCTTTCGCATGGTCGTCTCCCTGGTCAGCGTCGCACGATGTTCTTCGGCTGCTTGTCCGGGCAGCCCTTCGGGCACACCCACGCGTCGTTGACGAACACCTTGTCGACGGTGCAGCGGCAGCGCGGCCGGCGGTACTTCGATCGGTTCGCGACGGCGGGTCCGTCACCCACCGGGAAGCGGAAGCACGGCACGCTACAGCCGAGCGAGTCGCGCCTCCAGTTGATCTCGAGCTCCGGCGTGTCATCGGGAAGAACGCCCGCGCGCATGATGTCCACGCGCGTCGCGCGCGCGATCGTCTCGAGCTGTACGCGTCCCTCCAGCGTGTCCGGAATCCGGTCGTGGTCGCGCTGCCAGGAGGCGACGGCCGCCACGATGAGGCCCAGCCGGCGCGCGCGCTCCTCCCGGAGCATCACGAGGGCCCTCCAGGAGCGCGCAGGACGCGCAGCCACAGACAGGTCGCACAGGTGACGTGCTGCGGTTCATCGACGAGCAGGGCGCAGGGCTGGACGATGTCCTGGGGCTCGCACGACGGCTTGCCGTTGCCATCATCCAGGCAGCGCCTGTCGCCCGGCAGCTCCTCGACGTTCACGCTCATCGGCGCACCCGGCGGAAGTACACCGGGGCCTCCATCGTGTGTTCGATCTGTCCGGCCTCGACCAGGCACCACATGGTGTCTACGAGCTCGTCCGGCGCGACGTCCGCCGTGATACCGAACATCTCCACGCACGCGTGGTTGAACGTGCTCACCGCGCGCTGCTCGAAGAACTCGAGCACGGCCGGCGCGTAGTCGGCGGCGGCCGACTTCATGGTCAGGTACGGGAAGCGGACCGCCATCTCCCCGCGCGGCAGGCGCTCGGCGTCCGCTGCGCCGCGCACGAGGATGAGGTACGCGCCCGTCCCGGACAGGTCCGGCACTACGCCGGAGGACCAGCGCGCTTCGGCCTCCGGGCTCACTGAGGCGCTCCTTCGAGGACGCGGCGACCCGCGTCCGTGATCTGGTATCGCGTGGCGCGGTCGACCTTCACCGCACGGACGAGCTCTGTGCGCTTCAGGTACGCGACGAGCTTGGTCCCGTGGTCCCAACCGCTCAGCCCCTCCGGGGACGCCGCCTGGAGCAGCGCGGCGCGAATGGCATCGGGCATCACAAGGCCACCGCCGGCATCTCGGCGAACACGGGCGCCGGGTCGAGCCCGATGAGGGCGCAGGTCTTGCGGATCGCGTCGAGCACGCCGTTGAGGTCGCTCGGCACGTAGAAGCCCCCCATTACCTCCTGGGCGGCCTCCACGCGCAGGCCGTACACAATCACCCGCCCGTCCTCGCGCGAGCGCCTGACGCGGACGTAGGCGCGGTCCCTGGCGCGTCCAGGGTCATCGGCGTCGTGCCAGACGGTGCGGGCGATGACCGGCCACTCCCGATCATCGACGATGACCGGGGGATGGTCGGTGAGGTGGATGGTGATGCGGTGTGGGTCGGACATGGCGGGTTCCTTCATCGGGTGGACCGCTGCCGGTCGAGGTCCGCGAGCGCCGCCTCGAACGCGGCGCGCAGCGTGACCCCGAGGCCGGATCCGGTCTGGGAGCTGGAGTCGTTGGAGAGCAGGATCACGGACCAGCCAAGGCCCGTCGAGCCGGGGAAGAACCTCCCCCGGACCCGACGGGACGTGAGCGCGGCCTCGATCCCGTCGATCGAGAGCGTCATCGGGCTAGTCGACCTCGAGCAGCGCGCCGGCGGGGACGTAGGTCTGGAGCTTCGTGCGGAGCGCCAGGATGTCGGCCTTCGCCATCGTGATGCCGAGGAGCTTCTCGTACGAGGCCATCTTCTCGAGCAGCTTCTCCACCGCGGCGATGCGGGTCTGCGCCGCGCGGCTGCCGAGGTCGTCGATGAGGAGCGTCTGCGTCTCGACGACGAGCTCCTGCGCCTCGCGGGTCACGGCGTCGATGATGGCCGCCACCGCGTCCGCCGACTTCATCGCCGGGATGGAGAAGATCGAGTGCGCCGAGCAGGCCTTGATCGCCGTGCGCGCCGCGCGGAAGGTGTCGATAGTCGTCCGGGGGACGAAGTAGACGCCACCGTGGTCGCGGAGGCTGACCGCGTTGAGCTTGGACGCGAGCGCCACCAGCCACGCGCTGATGTCGCGGTTCGCGACCGTCGAGCGGTTCTGGTCGTACGAGAGGAGCACCTTGTGGTGGAGCGCGACGGCCATCTCGGTCGGGTTCGTCCCGTCCACCATCTCGAGGACCAGCGTGACGCCATCGTCACCGCCGAGGAACATGCGCGGGCCGACGTCGTACGAGAGCTGAGCCTTGCCCTGCTCGTCGAGCGTTCCGGCTTCGGTGACGAACGTCCAGCCACCCTTCGGGTCCTGGCGAACGAGCAGGCTTCGCGACTGGAGTGCCTTCGCGGCGCGGCCGAGCGCCATCTTC
>JAYTLP010000090.1:0-3457 GCA_043729375.1 Myxococcales bacterium | reverse complement strand
CGTCCTCTTCGTGCGCATGGCGCTCGACAAGGTCGGCGAGGGCGATAGCGAGGGCGCCGTCGAGTTCCGCAAGCGCTTCGACGAGCTGTACGCGCGCCTGCCCGAGGACCTCGAGATCTTCTCGCGCGTCCTCGGCGAGCTGTGGCCGTGGCTCGCCGGCAAGGTCGCCGGCTTCGGCAAGCTGAGCCTCAAGGGCAAAAAGGCTGCGCAGGCCGTCGACGACGAGGAGATCGCCACCTTCTTCTACGACGAGGGCCTCGCGTTCCAGACCAACTACACGGTCAACGAGGAGCAGGTCGCCAACAAGTTCCGTCGCGCGGAGCAGGCCATCGACCTCCTGCGCAAGCGCTACGACGACGACAAGAAGAAGATCGCGTAGCGAAGCGCCGCTCACCTGGCCCGGATCGCGGCGAGGGAGCGAGCGAAGCGGCACGACGCCTCGCGCTTGCGCACACCCGCTTCGAAACGCGTGCCGGTGACGCGCGGGGGGAGGAGGCTCTCTCCAGCCGTGCCCGACGAGAGCAGGCGGGAAGACCTCCCCTCGACGAATACCGGTCGTCAACGGGTTCCGTCGCGTGGAGCCGGCCACCGACCTTCTGCGCAAGCGCTGCGAAGACGACAAGAGGAAGGTCGCGTGGCCAGGCGCCGTCGGATCGCAGACGTTGTGCGAATCGCCGGGGAGCCAGACGCCAGGCTTGAACTCCCACAGCCGGCTCACCCGCTCGCCGAGTCGCGATCGAATGAACGGTCGTGTGCTCCGGAGTTACAAGTCGACGCGCTCGACGGGGCCGAGTGAACGTCCGAGGAAGCGCGCGCCGATCTCGTCGATGCGCGCGTCATCGGTGACGGCGCACGTGAACGTGGCGGGCGCCGTCGTCGCGAGCCCGCAGCTGGCAAGGAGCGCCTCGGTCTCCTCGGCCATCGCCGCCGCGGAGTCGACGAGCACGACGTCGTGGCCCCAGCGCTCGCGCGCGACCTCGAGGAGGAGCGGGCGCAGGAGCGGGTAGTGCGTGCACCCGAGCACGAGCACGTCGAGCTCGGGCGCCTGCGCGTGCAGCGCGTCGAGATAGCGGCGCACAACGAGCCGCGGCACCTCGCCCTCGAGCCAGCCTTCCTCGACGAGCGGGACCAGCAGCGGACACGCGTTGAGCGTGACGCGCACGTCGGCCCGCCGCGCCTCGATCGCGCGCACGTACGCACCGGAGCGGATCGTGCCCAGCGTGCCGATCACACCGATGGAGCCCGTCCTCGTGGCGCGCACCGCGGCGCGCGCACCGGGCTCGACGGCACCGAGCACGGGAACGGGGCACGTCTCGACGAGCGCATCGATGGCGTACGCAGACGCCGTGTTGCACGCAATGAGGAGCAGATCGACGTCGCGGTCGAGGAGGAAGCGCGCGGCGTTGTCGGCGTAGCGCCGCACGGTCTGCGCGCTCTTCGAGCCATAGGGCACGCGCGCTGTATCGCCGAGGTACACGATGGACTGCTCGGGCAGTCGTTGCATCACGGCGCTGACGACCGTCAAGCCGCCGACGCCGCTGTCGAAGATCCCGATGCGCGCCACGTCAGCGCGGCGCGACGGGCGGCAACGCGGGCTCGTCCGTGCAGGCCATACCCGCATCGAGGAAGAGCCACACCAGCTCGAGAAACGTCTTCGGCCGCTGCGGAAGCGCCTGGTAGAACGCCGCGATCCCGGGGAAGCAGTGCTCTGCCTCCTCGAAGTCACACTCGGTGATGCATCCGCGCATACAGGGTTCCATGAGCAACAGGGGTGCCAGGGCTTCTAGTGCCGGGGCCGCTGTTTGCTCTGTTGCGGGGCATACCAAAAAGGTTCGATGGTGAAAAAAAACGCCTCGGGTGTGCGCGCCGCTACGCTCGGAACGCGTCGCAAGTCGGCCGCGGAGCGTGCCACATGGGGAGTCCCAGGTAAGTAGCCGGGGACGATAGACACCAGCCGGTGTGACGGCTGCGTCTCGTCCCTCAACCTTCGCAGGCCGGAATTCGCTGCACGCACGACGTGTCGCGCTCGGCCGGTGGTACGAGCATCGCAGCGTGCATGAGCTCGTCGTGAAGGACTTCTTGCCTCGCTGTCGAATGAGCGCTGACGGTCGCGCGATCTCGTACTACCAGCGCTAGACTGTCGTACTTCCCATGCTGTCGCAGAAGCCGTCTTCCGATCCGACGTGGGTCTTCCATGTCGCCACCGAGCTGTCGCGTACCGAGGACCTCCCGCCGCAGGAGCTCACCGACCGTGCGCGCGGCCTCGTGGACGCCACGCGCAACCTGCGCGGTGAGCACGTGCGTGAACTCCTCGGCGAGATGCTCGTCGGTCGCGGCGTACATCTGGCGCTGCAGTGGATGCACGAGTGCGGCCTCCTCGGCATCTGGCTGCCCGAGCTCGAGGCCACGGTGAACTTTTCGCAGGAGGCAGGGCGTCGGCACAAGGACGTCTGGGAGCACACGAAGACCGTCGTGCGTCAGGCGGTGCCGCGGCCCGAAGTGCGGTGGGCCGCGCTGCTGCACGACATCGGCAAGGTGCATACGCGCGCCTTCTTGCCCGACGGCGGTGTCACGTTTCACCGGCACTCCGAGGTGGGCGTGCGGATGTTCCACGACGTGCAGAAGCGCTTTGCGTTCGAGCGCGGCCTGAAGCAGAAGCTGCGCTTCCTCATCCTGCACCACCTCCGGCCGGGGCAGTACGAGGCATCGTGGACGGACTCCGCCGTGCGTCGCTTCGACCGCGAGCTGCAGGAGCACCTCAAGGACCTGCTCGATCTCTCGCGCGCCGACATCACCTCCGCGCGGCCCGGCAAGCGACAGGCTGCGCTGCACAACATCTCAAACCTGCAGGGCCGCATCGAGCTGCTGCGCACCGAGGACGCCATCCAGCCGCCGCTGCCCACCGGCATCGGCAACGTCATCATGGAGCACTTCAAGCTCGCGCCCTCGCGGCAGATCGGCGATCTCAAGCGCGAGCTCGAGCGCCTCGTCGATGCGGGCGAGCTCGAAGCGCGGCGCGAGGCCGAGTACTATCTCTCGCACGTGGCCACGATGCTGGGCGACAAGTAGCCCGTACGCTGCGACGCACTCTGCCTGCCGACCAACACCGCCTCCACTTCGAAACGACCCCGCGGTCCCGCGCTCGAACGACGCCGTCGCGGCGGAGTCGCCGCGTAGCAGGGATGGAGATCTCGACTCGCACTGCGTGTCGAGCGTGGGCCACGGGAAAGCCGTGTGCTCGGAGAGCACGGCGAAGAGCAGCCTTCCGAGCGCGTCGAGGCCTGCCAACTCCTCGACCGGAGAGCTCGGACCCTCGCCGAAGCGCGCCACGCTACCGCGTCTTCGCTCGGGCTTCGTGCTCGTGGAACCGGGCGGCAGGGGCCATGACGAGCTCGCAGCGCGCGTCTACGCGGGCAATGAGCGAGCGAGCGCGCGCCTGGAGCTCGCTACCGAAAGC
>JAYTLP010000089.1:0-4440 GCA_043729375.1 Myxococcales bacterium | reverse complement strand
GCGAGCTCGATGCGGCCGCGGTGGACCGCGACGTCGGGCTCCGTCGACGAGATCTCCGGCGCCGGCTCGACCTCGGGCTCTTCCGGCTCGAACTCCATCTTCTGAGGTGGCGTGGGCTTCGGCGCGGCGAGCTTCGGCCGCGGTGGGGGCGCTGCAACGATCACCTCGGGCGGCGGCGGCGGCGGGGTCCAGCTCCGGTACTCGATCGTCGCGAAGGCGCGTGCGCGCGGCGCGCCGAAGCCTTCGACGACGCCGAAGCCCGCCGAGACGCCTGCGCGCAGGGACTGCCAAATGCCGAACACGCCCGCGATGAGCTCGAGCGGCGACCGCTGCGACGCAGCGAAGTGCGAGCTCAGCGCGGTGTCGCCGTGCACCTCGAAGACGGCCGAGATCCACGGGCGCGGCGTGACGGCCGCCGCGAGCGTGAGGAACGCTTCGTTGCCCACGTGCAGGTCGAGGTACGACCGGGACTCGCGGATGCGCACGCCGAGGTTGGTGCCGAGGTCGACCATGCCGAGCTTCACCTGCAAGGCGACGCGGGGCTCGAACACGACCATGCCCTCGCCGACGAGCCGGCCGCGCGCCCCGGTGGGGAGGCGCAGGTCGAGCAAGGCCGCCATGCCGAAGCGGCCCCTGTGGACGAGCTCGACGCGGGGCACGAGCCGCAGATCGCCGAGCGCTGCGCCGTGCGTGACGTCCTCCGAGCCGTCGTCCCCGACGATGAGCGGTAGCGCGAGGCCGAGCCCGATCCACTTGCCGAACTGCACTGCGCCCTGGAGCTGAGCGGTGGAGCGGTTGCTCACGACCTCGATCCGCTGCCCGTCGCGCTCGAGGACGAGCGGGGACTGGATGAATCCGTAGGCGATCGCGACCCGGTAGTCCCAGCGCAGCGGTGCAGCGCCGCCCTCGGTCGCGATGAACGCGGACCGCGTGAGCGCGAGCTGCATGTGGTCGATGTCGAACGACTTCGACTCCGCGCTCGCGACGCCGCTCGACAGCATGCCGCTCGCGGCGATCCCCAGGTACAGGGCAGTGGGCAAGCGGAGCACGCGCAGCACGGAACATCGTAACGCGTCGATTGGACGCGTCCAAATTTGAGACCGTGTGCGGGCGGCACGGGTGGATCGCGCGACCGGGTCGTGGACGCTGGCGAGGCGACGCGCTAAAAGACCGCGCCCATGCGCTATTCGCGTCTTCTCATTCCCACTCTCAAAGAGGCCCCTGCGGAAGCGCAGGTCAACTCGCACATCCTCATGACCCGCGCCGGCTACATCCGGAAGATGGCGGCGGGCGTCTACACGCTGCTGCCGCTCGGGCTCCGCGTCGTGCAGAAGATCCAGAAGATCCTGCGCGAGGAGCTCACGCGCGCGGGTGCCTGCGAAGTGCTGCCTCCCTTCGTGCAGCCTGGCGAGCTGTGGATCGAGTCCGGCCGCTGGCAGAAGTACGGGCCCGAGCTGCTCCGCTTCAAGGACCGCAAGGGCGCCGACTTCGTCCTCGCTCCGACGGCGGAGGAGGCGTTCTGCGACCTCGTGCGCAACGACCTCCGCTCGTACCGCCAGCTCCCGCTGAACCTCTTCCAGATCCAGGACAAGTTCCGCGACGAGATGCGTCCGCGCGCGGGGCTCATGCGCGGTCGCGAGTTCATCATGAAGGACGGATACTCGTTTCACGCGACGGTGGAGGATGCACACCGCGAGTACAAGGCGATGTACGACGCGTACACCGCGATCTTTCATCGCTGCGGGCTCGACTTCCGCGCCGTCGAGGCCGACACCGGCGCGATCGGCGGCAACCTGAGCCACGAGTTCCAGGTGCTTGCCGAGTCGGGCGAGGACGCGCTCGTGTCCTGCGACAACTGCGACTACGCCGCGAACGTGGAGAAGGCAGAGGGCCGTCGCCCCGTCGAGCAGGCTGCCGCCGCGCTCGCGCCTCTGAAGGTGGTCTCCACGCCTGGCTCGTCGACCATCGCCGACGTCGCGAAGCTGCTCAAGGAGAAGGAGCACAAGTTCGTCAAGACGCTCGTGTACGTCGCGGACGGCAAGCCGATAATCGCCGCCGTGCGCGGTGACCGTGACGTCAACGAGCTCAAGCTGAAGGCGCTGCTCCATGCGGAGACGCTCGAGCTCGCCTCCGACAAGATTGTCGAGCAGGTCACCGGCTCCAAGGTCGGCTATGCGGGCCCGCACGGCGTCGTCACGAAGGTGCCCATCTATGCCGACCTCGAGGTCGCCGCGATCCCGTTCGGGATCACGGGCGCGAACCAGGCCGACCACCATGTCCTCGGCTTCAACCTGCAGCGCGAGGCTCCCGATGCGAAGCTGGTCGACCTGCGCACGGCTGCCGCGGGCGATTCGTGCGCGCGCTGCGAGACGGGCCACTACCGCGCACATCGCGGCATCGAGGTCGGTCACATCTTCTACCTCGGGCAGCGCTACTCCGAGCCGATGAAGGTTTCCTTCCTCGATACCGACGGCAAGGAGAAGTTTGCCGAGATGGGCTGCTACGGCATCGGCGTGACGCGGATCGCGGCGGCTGCGATCGAGCAGCACAACGACAAAGATGGCATTCGCTGGCCGATGGCGCTGTCGCCGTTTCACGTCGCGATCGTGACGGCCGGCTACGAGCCCGAGCTGGCGGAGGCGGCCGAGAAGCTGGAGCGTGAGCTCGAGGCGCTCGGCGTCGAGACGCTGTACGACGATCGGGACGAGCGCGCGGGCTCGAAGTTCAAGGACGCCGACCTGCTCGGCATCCCGCTCCGCATCACCGTGGGCAAGCGCGGGCTCGCCGAGGGCAAGCTCGAGTGGAAGGTGCGCGGCGGCAAGGAGGCCGAGCTCGTCGACGCTTCCGAGGTCGCGGTGCGCGTCCACGCGCTCGTGAAGGCCACGCTCGAAAAGCGCGTATGAGCTCCATCGCCGAGCCCGCGCGTCGTCTGTTCGTCGCGCTCGATCTGCCGTCACTCGACGAGGCGCTCGCGCTCGCAGAGCTACTCGACGCGCCGCGCGTGAAGGTCGGCCTCGAGCTGTTCTGCGCCGAGGGTCCCCGCGCCGTCGCCGCCTTCGTGGAGCGTGGGCGCGAGGTGTTCCTCGACCTCAAGCTCCACGACATCCCCGAGACCGTGTGTCGTGCTGCCGAGGCGGCGAGCCGCCACGGCGCGGCCTTCCTCACGGTGCATGCCTCAGGTGGACGCGCGATGGTCGAGGCGGCCGTTCAGGGTGCCGGCCGCTGTGGCGTCCTCGCCGTCACGGTGCTCACGAGCCTCGATCGCGTGGACCTGCAGGTCGACGGCAACCCGCTCGACCCCGTCGCGCTCTGCGTGCGCCGCGCGAAGCTGGCCATCGACGCGGGCGCGCGCGGCGTCGTGTGCTCCCCGCGCGAGGCTGCACAGGTGCGCGCCGCCGTCGGGCCGGGCGCGCTCATCGTCACCCCGGGCGTGCGCTCAATTGGGGCCGCTGCCGGAGACCAGAAGCGCGTGGAAACGCCCTCCGCTGCGCTCGCCGCAGGTGCAGATGCTGTCGTCGTAGGTAGACCCATCCGCGACGCCGCAGACCCGCGCGCCGCATATTCGGCCATCTTGAAGGAGCTGCTCTGATGTCGCGCATCGTGTACGGCGTTCGGCCCGTCGAGGAAGCGCTCAAGGCGAAGCGCGTGCAGGCGCTCTTCGTCGCCGACGGCCTCGAGGACGAGCGGGGGCAAAGTGGCCGTGGCGTCCTCGACGCCGCCAAGCAGGCCGGTGTGCAGCCCGTCTCGCAACCACGCGCGGCGCTCGACAGCCTGTGCAAGGGCGGCGTGCATCAGGGTGTCGTGGCGGTCACGGGCGAATACCCGTACGCGAGCGTCGAGGAGATCCTCCACGCGTCGATGAAGTCGGGGCGCGCGCCGCTCGTGCTCGTGCTCGACGGCGTGCAGGATCCGCAGAACCTCGGCGCGCTCGTGCGCACGGCCCACGTGGTCGGAGCCGACGGCATCGTCATCCCGCGCGATCGCGCGGTGCAGGTCACGCCCACGGTGGTGAAGGCATCGGCCGGTGCGACCGAGCACACCCGCATCGCCATCGTCACCAACGTTTCGCGCACGCTCGAGGAGCTCAAGGCGGGGGGCCTGTGGACGTGCGGTGCCGTGGCCACGGAGGCGCCCACGCCCTGGAAGACCGACTTCACGGTGCCACTCGCGCTCGTCCTCGGCGCGGAAGGCAAGGGCATCCGACCGCTCGTCCAGAAGAGCTGCGACCTGCTCGTGCGCATTCCGATGACGGGCCAGGTGGCCTCGCTCAACGTCGGCGCGGCGGGGGCTATGCTGCTCTATGAAGTGACGCGGCAGCGTGCGTAGCTGGGGTCGGGCGTCTCGGCCGGCGCGCGGTCACGGTCCCGGCGGCTCCCACGCCGGACGAGCCCCGGAGATGCGCCGAGGGCGTTGACGTCGGAGGCCTTGCCTCCTAACCTC
>JAYTLP010000088.1:0-3695 GCA_043729375.1 Myxococcales bacterium | reverse complement strand
CGTGGTTCGGCTTGGCCGACGCGTTACGACGCCGTCCGGTGCTGCCCGTGCTTTTCGTGCTGCTGTTCACGCCGACCTCGGGTGCTGCGTTAGAAGGGGTGCTTCGTCTCTGACTCGCGCCACAGCCCATCAGCGTGACCGCGCACAAAAGTATGCCTGGGCTCGGTTGCATGAGAGTCTCGGCCTGCAACTACGGACGGGCCGATGAGCTTGCCACACGCGCCGCCCTCGATCGTCGGACAAACGAGCCGAAGGAAATGATAAGTTAAATACGCACGCGACGCTGCGTGAGCTCACGGCATGGCCACCCAGAAGCCCCCCGTCCCTTCGAGTGCAGACCCGGCGCCCGCCGCCCCCGCCATAGATGCGGGCCGCGACGTCGTCGCCGAGCTGCTGGCCAAGGCCGAGCGGAGCCGCGGCGGTCCGGCCGTCGAGGCGCTCGAGCGCGCGTCCGAGGCGCTCGCTTCGCGAGGCGACGCGGAGCAGGCGCTCCTCCGTATCGAGGAAGCGCTGCGACGGACCGCCGAGGGCACCGTGGAGCCGCGTCTCGTCGCGCGCGTGTCCGTGACGGCTGCGCTGGCGAACGAGAGCACGCTCGGCAGGCTCGATCGAGCCGTGGAGCTTCTCGAGAAGGCGCTCGCGCTCGACCCTGGACAGCCGCGCGCGATCGAGGCGGGTCGACGCATCTACGCGGCGGTGGGCAACCTCTCGCAGGTGGCTCGCCTCTGTGAAGTGGAGCTCGAGGTCGCCCCGACCCGGGTGCGCAAACTCGAGCTCCTCGTCGAGCTGGCGTCGCTGCGCATGCGAATGGGGGAGCCGGGCCGTGCGGCAGAGCACCTCGATCAAGCGGTGCAGCTCGACCCACAACCTGCGCTACGCGAGCGGCTCGCCGATCTGTACGCCGGCGCGGAGTTCGCCGAGCAGGCCGACGACCTCTCGCGCGCGCAGGGACTGCAACGTGCGGCGGCGCTCTTCCGGGAGCTGGCGCGCGAGCGTCGACGCGCCGGCGACCACGACGCCGAGGTGCTGGCGTACCGGCGCGCTCTCGGCGCCGCGCCCGACGACATCGAGGCTGCACGCGGGCTCGAGACCGCGTACCGCAGCAGCCTGCGGCTTCCCGAGCTGAAGCGCCTCTACCAGCAGGCACCCTGGCTACCGGGCGCGTCGCGGCACGTGGCCGAGCTCGCGGTCGTTGCCATCTCCGAGAAGTCGGGGACGCGGAGCGCGAGGGTCTCGCTAGCGGTCGACACGCTGCTCGCAGCGGCGATGGCTGGTGACGAGATTGCCGACCTGCTGCAGCAGCTCGAGGCGCAGCTCGCGGGCCCCGAGGACCATCGTCGCGCAGCACAGCTCTACGAGCAGATCCTGCCGCTCGGAGACGAGCGCGACCCTCTCGACCTGGCGGATCGCCTCGTCGTCATCGGCAAGCACCACAAGGCCGCAGCCGACCTGTCCCGCTTCGAGACCGCGTTGCTCGATGCGCTCGAGGCCTATCCCGGTCACGAGGAGGCGTACGCCCTCATGACGGAGCACCTCACCGCACGGCGCGACTACGCGACCCTGGTGTCGCTTGCCGAAGCAGCGCTCGCCACCGCGCCGCCCGACGAGCACCCGCGCCGGCTCGAGGATCTCGCCGACCTCTATGACAAGCGCCTCGGAGATGTGGCCGGCGCGACGGACGCTTGGACCCGCCGGCTCGCCTTCGGCCGGTTCGATCGTGCCGAGACCGAGCTGCGGCGTCTCAAGATCAAGCAGGACCGCTGGGCCGGGCTCGTCCATTCTCTCGAGCGCGAGCTCGAGGCGGCCTCGGGCGCGGACGCACGCGCGGAGGTGCTGCGCCGCCTAGGCCAGATTCATCGCGAGCGCCACGACCTGCCGCGCGCACGCGCTCTCTTCACCGAGGCGCTCGACCTGCGTCCCGGCGATCCGTCGCTGTACCGGACGCTCGCCGAGCTGTGCGAACTCGAGGGGCGCTACGAGGAGCTGGCCGCGCTTCTTCGTCGTCAGTACGCCGGAGCCAGGGAGCGGGTCGAGCGACTCAACCTGTTGCGGCGTCTGGCTGCTCTGCACGAGGAACGCCTCGGCGACTGGGAAGGCGTGCGCTGGGCGTGCGAGGAGATCCTCGAGCAGCTCCCGTCCGATCGCGATGCGCTCGTCCGGCTCGAGCTCGGACACGAGGCCGAGGGCGAGATCGACGACTGGATCCGCGTAGTCGAGCAGCACGCCGCGGCTGCGGCCACACCGGCCGAGAAGGTGGAGCTCATCCGGCGGCTCGCGCTGCGCTACGAGGAGCGGAACGAGCTCGCGCTCGCCGCCGATCGCTGGGAGCGCCTGCTGAAGCTCGACAGGTCCGACCTCGAGGCCATGCGCGCGCTGGCTCGCACGCTCGAAGGGCTCGACCGTCCCGCTGAAGCAGCGCTCGCATACGCGCGCCTGCTCGAGGCGCCGCGGGGCACAGGGAGGGCTGTGGACGCGCTGCCCGAGGCGGCGCGTGCGGACGCGTGGCGTGCGTATGCGCGCATCGTGGAGGCGCTCGAGGATCGAACGCGCGCCCGGGCGGCATGGGAGCAACTCCTCGCGCTTCGCCCCGCAGATCGCGAGGCACTCGATGCGCTCACGCTGCTCCACCGCGAGCGTAACGACGCACGCGCACTCGAACAGATCGTCGAGCGCCGGCTCTCGCTGAGCCACGGATCGCGCGCAGTCGAGCTCGGGCTCGAGCTTGCGCGCCTGCTGGCAGCGCGCAACGCGATCCCGGAGGCGCGCGCACGCGTCGAGTCCGTTCTCATCGTCCTCGACGGCGATGCGCTCTCGGTGAGCCCCGGGAAGGACGCGCTCGAGCTCGCGGCCGCGCTTGCCGAGCGAGCGGGCGATCCGCATGCCACGGTCCTCGCGCTCGAGCGCCGCTATCACGCCATCGTCGGGGAGCGGCCTCAGCTCGCGCGCAGAATCGCGGAGCACTGGTCCCGCATCTCGCCGGGAGGTCCGGCCTCTCTGCTCTCGTGGGAGCGGGTGCGCTCCCTGGCGCCCGACGACCCGGATACGCTCCTCGAGCTGTCGACGCGCTACGCCGCCGCCGGTGGCTTCGCTGCCCAGCGCGAGGTCGACATGCACCGCCTCGTCCTCGCCGAGCAGGCCGGCGACCGCGCGAAAGCGGTGACGATGGGCGAGGGCCTCGCGGAGCTCGTGGAGGGCCCGCTCGGCGATCCACGAGGTGCATTCGCAGAGCTCGAGCGGGTGCTCGGTTCGCCAGCGGCAGCGCTTCATGCCCGTGTGCTCGACGGCCTGCGCGCGCTGGCGGCCCGCGCTGGTCTGTGGTCCGAGCTCGCGCGCGTGCTCGAGCAAGAGTCGGCGCTCGACGCCCGCATCGAGCGCGCGCAGCTCTTCGAGGAACGTTTGCGCGAGCCTCGCCGCGCGTACGAGATCCTGTGCGAGGCAGCGCGCCCGCCGTTGCCATCGATCACGCCGCTCCTGCCCCATCTCCTTCGCCTCGCCGAGCGGACGGGTGACGTCCAGCAGCTCCTCGACACCCTGCGCGATGCGCTTCCCTCGGTGTCCGAGGCGGAGAAGATTGCGCTCTTGAAAGCCCGCTCGGACGTGCGCGAGCGTCGGGCCAAGGATCCGTCGGGGGCGCTCGACGAGCTGCTCCGCGCCGTTCCGTTGCTGAATGACGCGACGACGCTCGACGACGAGAT
>JAYTLP010000087.1:0-4950 GCA_043729375.1 Myxococcales bacterium | reverse complement strand
CCTCGACGAGATCCGCGACTGGGCCTGGGACCCGCGCCTCCACGACTCGTTCCCGTTCTACGACCCGCGCGAGATCGTCGCGGGCCGGCTCGCCGACCTCATGCACGGCGACTTCGCGCCCGAGGTCGTGCGCAAGAAGAGCATGGTCGCAGAGCTCACCGCGCTACCCGCCTACCTCGGACAGGTCGAGGGCTGGCTCGCCAGGCCGTACCGTGGTGGCACGGTGCCCGCGGGCTGGCGCAACCCGCCGAAGGTCTACGTCGAGCAGGCCATCAAGGACAACCGAGGCCGCATCGACTTCGTCCGCGGCGAGGTCGGCGCGTACCTCGGAAGCGACAGCAAGGCTGCGGTGGAAAAGGCGCTGCTCGCGCTCGAACGCTTCCAGCGATTCCTCGAGCAGGAGCTGCTCGGCAAGGCCGACGGCAACTGGAAGCTCGGCCGCTCCACCTACGACAAGAAGTTCCCGCTCGCGCTGCAGACCCGGCGCTCGCCCGACGAGGTCGTGGCGCGCGCGCACGAGGAGTTCGACCAGAGCCGCAAGGCGCTCATCGAGCAATCGAGGAAGCTGCATCTCCAGCTCTGGCCGGCGCAGGGCATGCCCACCGGCGCGGCGCTCGTGAACAAGGTGAAGGCCGAGCTCTCGAAGGAGCACTGCAGGCCCGACGAGCTCGTGGCGGCGCACGGGCGGCGACTGGACGCGTTGCGCACCTTCCTCGAGAAGAACCACATGGTCGACCTGCCCGCCCGCGAGACGCTGTCCGTCGAGGCGATGCCCGCCTTCAAGCGCGGCTCGAGCGCGGCCGAGTATCTCGCGCCCGGCCTCCTCGACAAGCGTCCCGGCTTCCACGCCACGTACTATGTCGACCCCATCGACCCGACGTGGAGCAAGGAGCGCGTCGAGTCCTACCTGCGCGGCCAGAACGACTACGAGGTGGAGCTCGTCGCAGCGCACGAGGCCTACCCTGGCCACCACACGCAGACGGCGCAGGCGCGCAAGAACGGAAACGCGCTGCGCGCAACGCTGTGGAACGGCGCCATGGTCGAAGGCTGGGCAGTCTACGGAGAGGGCCAGGTCGTCCAGCGCGGATGGGGTGGCGTCCGGAACGACCGCTACCGCTTCTTCGATCTGCGCGGTCGCATGATCTCGGCGAGCAACCTCATCCTCGACGTGGGCCTGCAGCGCGGCACCATGACCGACGCGGAGGCCGTTCGCTTCATGGTCGAGGACGGCTTCCAGGAGCCCGCCATGGCCGAGAAGAAGCTGCTCCGCGCCAAGCTCGACTCGACGCAGCTCTGCCAGTACTACCTCGGCCTCGTCGAGATCGAGGCCCTCGAGGCCGACGTGCGCAAGGCGCAGGGCAGGAAGCCCGACGCCGCGTTCCACTACGACTTCAACATGGGGCTCATCTCGCACGGCTCCATCGCCGTGCGCTTCCTGCGGGACTATCTCCTTGGCACCGGCAAGTAAGAGCTGCCTCTTCTGTCGCATCGCTGGCGGAGAGGAGCCGGCCAGCTTCGCGTGGCGCGACGAGCACATCGTCGTGTTCCTCGACACCCACCCGCTGTTCAGGGGCCACGCTCTCGTGGTGCCAGTCGCTCACCACGACACACTGACGGACCTCCCGGTCGACGCGGTAGCGCCGCTCTACAGCGTGGTGCAGCGTGTGGCGAAGGCGATGGTGGTGCTCGGCGCGGATGGTACCTTCGTCGCGCAGAACAACGTCGTCTCGCAGAGCGTGCCGCACGTGCACGTGCACGTGGTGCCGCGCGCCAAGAAGGATGGCCTCCGTGGCTTCTTCTGGCCGCGTGTGAAGTACGAATCCGACGACGAGCGCGCGGGGTATGCGACGAGGCTCGCGCACGCGATGATGACTCCAGCAGAGTAGCCGGCTGCGCACGGCGCGCAGTCGTGGTGTTATCCGGCCATGGCCAGGCTGGATCGCCCGTCGTTCGTCGACTACACGCCCGTCCCGCTCGCGTTCGGCACGAGCGGGCTGCGCGGCCTCGTCGTGGACCTCACCGACCTCGAGGCGTACGTCAACGTCGCCGGCGCGCTGCGCTATCTCCTCGGGCAGGGGGACGTGAGCGCCGGCGGCTCCGTGCTGCTCGGCGGTGATCTGCGGCCGAGCACGCAGCGCATCATGAGGGCGTGCGCGCAGGCCATCGTCGATACGGGGCTCTCGGTCGAGAACGCGGGGATGGTGCCTACGCCTGCCCTGGTGCTCCACGGTATCGAGACGCAGCGCGCGAGCGTCATGGTCACGGGCAGCCATATTCCGTTCGATCGCAACGGCATCAAGGTCGGCAAGAGCGTGGGCGAGCTGCTCAAGAGCGACGAGCCCGGTATCCTCGCCGAGGTCGCTCGAGTGCGAGCTGCCGAGTACGGAAAGTCGGCCATGGACTCCGCCTTCGACTCGCACGGCATGCTGCGCCAGCCTGCCGCGCTACCTGCCGTGAGCACCGACGCCGAGCAGCGCTACATCAAACGCTACGTGTCCGCGTTCTCGCCGACGGCACTGCGCGGCCGGCGCATCGCGTTTTACGAGCACTCGGCCGTGGGCCGCGAGCTGGTGCCGCGGATCCTGCGCGCGCTCGGTGCCGAGGTCGTCGGCGCGGGCCGCAGCGAGACGTTCGTCCCGCTCGACACCGAGGCCATCACCGACGAGCAGCTCGAGCACCTCGCCACCCTCGTGCGCGAGGTCGAGGCGTCGTCGGGCCCCGTGGACGCCATCGTATCCACGGACGGTGACTCCGATCGCCCGCTGGTCGTGGCCGTGCGCGCCGACCGCAGCCTGCGCTTTCTGCCCGGCGATCTCCTCGGCGCCATCACTGCCGAGTACCTCGAGGCGGACTTCGCAGCACTGCCGGTCACCACCAACGACGGCGTCGACGCGCACCTGTCTGCGCGAGGCGTCGCGATCGAGAAGACCAAGGTGGGCTCGCCCTACGTGGTCGCCGCCCTGCAGCTCGCGACCGCGGCGAAGCGACCGGTGGGCTGGGAGGCCAACGGTGGGTTCCTCGTTGGTGGCGCAATGGACCTCGCGCACGGTCCGCTCGGCCCGTTGCCCACGCGCGATGCGCTCCTGCCCATCGTCGCCAACCTCGCCGCGGCGCTGGGGGGCCTCGACGACCACTGGTCGTGCCTGCCGCCTCGCTTCGGGCGTGCGGGCCTGATGGACGCGGTTGCTCCCGCCGTGAGCGCGCAGCTCCACGCGACGCTGGTGCGCGTCGGCGACGTGGTGCAGGTCGACTTTCGCGACGCGCCCGAGGCCTGGCGCGAGACCAAGGCGCTCCTCGAGCAGCACTTCCACGATGGCCACGGCTTCGGCGCGGTCGTGCGCCTCGACGTTCGCGACGGCGTGCGCGCCTACTTCGACAACGGTGACGTCGTGCACATCCGCGCCTCGGGCAACGCGCCGCAGCTCCGCGTCTACGCCATCGCGGGCACGCAGGCACGCGCCGACGCCATCGTCGCGGCGAGCCTCGCCGAGCCCGACGGCATCATCCGGCGGATGCTCGCGGGGCTGGGCAAGTAGCTCCTTCAGGACGTCAGGCGTTCTCCGCCCGCCGAGAGCGACAGGATTTTCCGCTCCGCGTCGTCCACACCTGCAAGAGAACCTGTCCGATGTTCGACATCGAAGCGCCAGAGCTTCCGCGCGTGGACGGTGCGTCTCCTCATCGAGCAGGCGCTCGCCTGGCGCCGTCGCTGGCGGCGCTGCTGCACCTCGTCGTCGAGCGGCCGGGGCTCCGGCGTCGGGAGCGCGCTACTCGAAGCTCGCCGGCTGCAGCGAGCGGTCCACGTACCAGTGGGTGATCGCGCCGAGGTTGTGGACGTCCGTGTATCCGGCCTCCCGGAGCCACTTCGTCGCGATAGCGGCGCGGACTCCGGTGTGGCAGTAGACGACGATCGGCCGGCCTCGCTCGGGCATGTGCTTGCGGAAGGTCTCGAGCGGGACGTTCGTCGCTTGCGACGGGTGCTCGGCTGCGAACTCGCTCGAGGACCGCACGTCGATGAGGAGCGCGCCGTGCTCGACGAGCGCATGCGCGGAGGTGCGGCTGATGTCGCTGATGGTGAGGCATCCCGCCAGGGGCAGGCCGAGGAGAGCGAGGACGGGAGGGGCGAGAACGCGCATGCAACCTCGACGTTACTCCACCGCGGCCTGCGACGCGCTACCCGGCGGGACGGTCGTCCGCGGGCTTCACGGCAAGGGGCGGACGTTGTCGAGGCCGTTCACGAGCTGCTGGAACATCGCCTCCATGGCGTCCTCAACGCGGCGCTGCTGGCTGCTCGCGTTCGGATCGGTCGGACCCGCGTTGCCGGCAACCTCCGCTATCACCGTGCCCTCCGGCGTCTGCCACGACGCGCGGAACGTCAGCAGGATGACGTCGTCGCGGTTGCCCATCTTGATGAACGTGGGCGCGAGCTCGCTGAAGACGAGGCGCGTGGCGTTCGGGTCCGCCTTCGAGGAGTAGCGCGTCCCGCACGCGGCCTGCATCGCGTTGGATATGGACTGCCTCACGCGGTGCAAGTGCACGTCGCGGCCGGGCTCGTAGTCGTCGGCGATCGCCGTCGCGTCGAGCGTGAAGACGCCCGTCGTGCCCTTCAGCGTCGTACCGGGGTGCGGGTGGAGCTCCATGACGGTGGTGGCGCAACCGGCGGACAGGATGAGCGCTGCAAGGAGGACGTTCTTCATCGGGAGAGCCTTTCGCGAGAAGCAGAATTTATCGAGCGGTTGGATGCACCGGGCCGTCCCATCGGTGCGCGCGAAGAAGCCGCGCCAGCAGGTCACCGCGAAGGCTCGTAGTCGAGGTTCGGCCCGAGCCAGCGCTCCACCTCGGTCACGGTCATGCCCTTGCGCTCGCGGTAGTCGAGCACCTGCGCGCGGTCGATCTTGCCGAGCGTGAAGTAGCGCGCCTCGGGGTGCGCGAAGTAGAGGCCGCTCACGCTCG
>JAYTLP010000086.1:0-4403 GCA_043729375.1 Myxococcales bacterium | reverse complement strand
CTTGTAGGCCCACTTGTCGGAGCCCACGGCCTGCCCGTTCGGCACGTACACCGAGATGCAGCGGATGCCATTCACCGTCGCTGCGACGAGCCGCGCCTGCGGATCGTCCTCGCCGTCGTCGAGCCCGACCGCGACGTCGGTGATGGGGTGCTTCGAGAGGATGGCGACGCCGTTGTAGGTCTTCTGGAAGGCCGCGGCGTACGCGTACCCGAGCTGCGCGAGCTCGGCCACCGGCATGTCCTTCTCCTCGACCTTGAGCTCTTGGAGACACAGGACGTCGGGCTGGTGCCGGCCGAGCCACGAGACGAGCCGGTCCTTGCGGGCCCGGATCGAGTTGACGTTGAAGCTGACGATCTTCATCGGACCGCGAGGGTAGCGCGAGCCGGGTGCGGAGGGGACGGTAAGCCGGGTTCTGTTCCGTCACCGGTGAGCTGGTGACGGTGGCGACCATTCATCTAGGCCTCGCGTCACCGCGAGGCTCGAGCGACCGTACCCGGAGGCGACGACGCGGGCCACGTCGGCCCCTCTTGCGAGGAGCGCCCCCTGCTCGGTCTTGCTTCGGGTGGGGTTTACCATGCGACCTTCGTTGCCGACGGTCCGGTGCGCTCTTACCGCACCTTTTCACCCTTACCGCGATGGTCCGCGGCGGTCTGGTTTCTGTGGCACTGTCCTCCGGGTCGCCCCGACCGGTGATTACCCGGCACCCTGCCCTGTGAAGCCCGGACTTTCCTCTCGTGACCCAGGCATCGAGTCACCAGCGGCCGCCTCGTCTCCTCCGCACACGTATCGCGCGGCTTTTATGGCACGGTCTCGGTGTGATGTCACACAGCACAAACGAAAAGGCCGCGAGCCCCCCCGCTCACGTGAACGAGAGCATCGATGCGGTCGTCGACCTCCACACGCGCACGGAGGGCGACAAGACGAGTCACCAGCGGGGTGTCGAGTGGCTGGCCTCGGTGCTCGGCCGGCCGCGGTCGCTGTACGTGCTCGCGTCCACTGTCGTCCTGTGGGTGAGCTACAACGTGGCGGCGCCGGTGTGTCGCTGGCCGTGCTTCGACGCGCCGCCCTTTCCGCTGCTCGGGGTCGTGATCTCGACCGTTGCACTCACGGTCACGCTTATCGTCCTCACGGTGCAGAACCATCAGGCTGCGACTGCACTCAAGCGCACGATGCTCGATCTGCAGATCGGCATGCTGTCGGAGAAGAAGGCGACCAAGATCATCGAGCTGCTCGAGGAGCTCCGGCACGACATGCCGTCGGTCGCGGACCGATATGACCCGGAGGCGCGCGAGATGAGCACCGCGCTCGACCCGAAGGTGGTCGCGGAGGCGATCGAGAAGATGGACGTCCCGGAGGAAGAAGCGCCGGCTGCCGACGCTCCGTCCGAGCACACCAGCTAGTTCGGGCTGGAATCCTCTGCGTCGTCTGCGGATGCGCCGACCACCGGCGGTGCGGAGGAACCGGTCGCCGTGTCCGGCGAGGCGTGGCTCGACGAGCGCCGGAGCTCGGCGGGATTCTGCACGCCTGCGCCGGGCTCGCTACCTGCCGGCGCCGCGAGTCGCGGTGCTGGGCCCTTCGGCGCCTGGATGCGCGGAGCCATCGCGCTGGACGCCATGCTGACCGCTGCCGAGGCAGCGGGCTTCGTGGCGCGCGGCTTCGACACCCGAGCGGGCTTCTTCTCGCTGCCCGCAGCCTTGGCCTCGGCGGCGCGCTTCTCCGCCGCAAGACCCTCGGCGTCCATGAGCAGCTTGTCCCAGTAGACGATGCGGTTGCAGTTGGGGCAGGTCTCGAGCGTGGTGCCCCGCTGCAAAACATTGAAGAGCTGCGGCGGGATGTTCATGTGGCAGCCCTGGCAGGTGCCGGCCTTGACGGGCGCGACCGCGAGGCCGCGACGCATACGGATCGTGGAGTAGCGCTTGAGTGCCTGCGCATCGACCGCTGCCGCAGCCACCTCTCGCTCGGTCTTCACCGCGGTGATCTTCTTCTCGATGCTCGTCATCTCGGAGCGCGCGGCGTCGACCTGCGAGGAGACGTGCTGACGCATCGTCTCGAGCTCTCCCTCGTGCTGCGCGAGCGACGAACGCGCGCTCTCCACGGCACCGGCGAGCCGAGCAGCCTCTTCCTCACGGGCCGCAGCGCTCTTGCGGTTGGACTCGAGATCGCGCTCGGAGGCCATGTGCTCCTTGACGTTCTTGACCATCCCGGCGCGCTGCTTGGCCTTGATGAGCGCGTCTTCCTGATCCCGCGCTTCTTGCTCCTGACGCTTGCGCCAGGACTCCGTCTCGGAGAGCTGGCTACGCTCCTTGTCGAGCATGGTTTCGACGCGCTTCACGTCGGACTGCATCGACTCGAATCTGGAGGGGAACGCCTTGAGCGCGCCCTCGAGCTCCTGGATCTTTGCGTCGTGGACTTGGAGCTCGATGAGAAGCTTAAGCTGTTCCTTCAACGTCTGTTCTCCTGCGTAGCTTGAAGTGCGATTGCTGGGGTGGGCCCACCTGGACTTGAACCAGGGACCAGCCGGTTATGAGCCGGCCGCTCTAACCAGCTGAGCTATAGGCCCGGATGAAGAGGTGTAGCGCTTGCCGCGTCGCGCCGCCACCGTCGCGTGTGCCCGAGTGTAAAAAGATGGCGTCACGGCGACCGCAAGGTAAATCAGCACTGACGACGGATCAAGCTCGTCGACGGACCTTACTCGAGACGGAGGTCGCTCTCTGCCAGCACGATCTTCTCGCCGCGGATGAGCTGCGCGATCTGCATGCGGTACGTGTGACCGGGCTCGAACCCGCCCGTGGGCGACAGCTGCGCATGGGCATAGAGCTCGGTGCTCTTGCCGATGTTGGTCTGGTACAGCGCCGCGTAGCGATCGTCGTCGAGCGCGTGTTCGTCGGCGAGATCGTAGAACACGAACATCGCGTTGCCCCGCCACGAGGTGCGGCGCAGCGCGGCCGACACGTCGACGCTCCAGCTCGCAGTGAGGGTCTCGCGCCGGCGGCGAAACGTCGGCATCGCGGTCTCGGCGGGATCACTCGAGAGCGTCTCGCCGATGGGAGAAAAGCGCACGCCCACCGGCAGGCGACCCCGCTTTGCGCCGACGCGAACCCCTGAAGGCACCACCTCCAGCCCGGGCGGTGCCTGCTGCGCGCGCGCCGAGATGAGGGAGAAAGCATCGGCGCGCACGGCTGCGGCGGAGGCGAGGAGCAGCACCAGGGTGACCAGACTGCGCATGAGGTCGTTCGATGCACCGGACGATCCACGCTGCGGATCCGGGGCAAGTGGTCGATCCAGCGTGACGAGCACGCTGCCGGGAGACGATGGTCGGCGCGCCGGTACTCAACTGCGTCACTCGGTGGGACGAAACTGAGCCCCCGACATGTGGGTGACCGAGGCAGGTGCGGTCGTGACACCGGGATCGGCACGGCGAATGAAAAGCGGCGCCCCGAAGGGCGCCGCGGTGATGCAGGAGTCGAGCTTGTCTGCTTCTGCCGGCAGACCGGCGCCTCTAGACCGCCTCCACATTGAGGTGATGCCGCAAGCTGCATCACGCATGGCGGTCTAGATCATTCCCACGGGGACTGCGTCCCCGCCCCGCCGGCAGAGCCGTCGAGGGCCCCCACCCTGCTACGCGGCGACTCCGCCGCGACGGCGCCTTTGGCGCCTTGGACCGCAGGACCGTTTCAAAGTGGAGGCGGTCTAGTTCTCGACGAAGCTCTTGAGGCGCTTCGAGCGCGAGGGGTGGCGGAGCTTGCGCAGCGCCTTGGCCTCGATCTGGCGGATGCGCTCGCGGGTGACCTCGAAGTCCTGACCGACCTCCTCGAGGGTGTGGTCGGACTTCTCCCCGATACCGAAGCGCATGCGCAGGACCTTCTCCTCGCGCGGCGTGAGCGTGGCGAGGACCTTGCGGGTCTGCTCTGCGAGGTTCATCGAGATGACGGCATCGGACGGCGAGATGACGCCCTTGTCCTCGATGAAATCGCCGAGATGCGAGTCCTCCTCCTCGCCGATGGGCGTCTCGAGCGAGATGGGCTCCTTCGCGATCTTGAGGACCTTGCGGACCTTGTCGAGCGGCAGCTCCATCTTCTCGGCGATCTCCTCCGGCGTGGGCTCGCGACCGAGCTCCTGCACGAGGTAGCGCGAGGTGCGGATGAGCTTGTTGATGGTCTCGATCATGTGCACCGGGATGCGGATGGTGCGTGCCTGATCGGCGATGGCGCGCGTGATGGCCTGACGGATCCACCACGTGGCGTACGTCGAGAACTTGTAGCCGCGCTTGTACTCGAACTTGTCGACGGCCTTCATGAGGCCGATGTTGCCCTCCTGGATGAGGTCCAGGAACTGGAGGCCGCGGTTCGTATACTTCTTCGCGATGGAGACGACGAGGCGGAGGTTGGCCTCGACGAGCTCGC
>JAYTLP010000085.1:0-17914 GCA_043729375.1 Myxococcales bacterium | reverse complement strand
CGCCGCGGAAGAGATCGCTCAGGGCAAGTTCCGGCTGTTGCGTCCGGCGCGCTACGACCCCTCTGACGAGGAGTGGGAGTTCGTACCCGGGTCCGTCGTCAGCGTCGAGAAGATGACATTTCCCGAAGGGGACACGGGTCTGCTGGCAACGTCGCTCGTACGCGCCAGCCCCGAGACTCTGTTTCGACTAGAGGTCGCCCGAGCCGTGCGAGCGCTTCTGTCCGCGCGTGGGGATGGGCTGGCGGTGGCCATCCCCGGCTTCGGCGAAGGGGTGCTCGTCTACGAAGACCTCGGTGGCGCGCTGTACCTGGCGACCCCTGGGGTGGTCGCGCTGGAGACGGATGAGGATATCGATGCGGTTCACCAGGGCTCCAAGGGGTGGCTGATCGCGATCGTGGCAGCGTCGGAGAGGTACGAAGAGCTCGCGTGCCTGCTCCCCGCACGCGGTCCCCACACCATCGAATGCCGAGCCTGCGCCGGAGCGAGGCGACTGCTCGGGCTTCGGTGCGGGAGTTGCTTCGGCCTCGGCTGGACTGGACTCGACGGCAAGCCGGCGTGAGCCCGGACCGCTCGCGCTGCTACCGGGACCCACGCGCTCTGCGCCACCCGTTCCGGAGCAGCCACAGCGTCGGGTCCGGGAGCACGCCTCGGAAAGCGCCTCCGTCGGTGGTGTAGACATCGACGACGTTTGCAGGCAGCGCATCGCTGCCGTGGTGGTGTCGGTGGTTTTCGCGGAGGTAGCGCATCACGTTGCGCACCTCGGTAGGCGTTCGCAGCACGCGTGAGTGGTAGCGCTGTGCGAAGACCTGGCCGCGTCTGCGCCCCATCATCTTGTTGAGCCCCTTCGCGAGCCGCACGGCGAGCCCCTTCATCGCGCGGGCCATCGCCTGCGCATCGTCAGCCTCGACGAGGAAGTGCATGTGGTTGCCCTGGACGGAGGAACGGACCACGAGGACGCCGAACCGGGCCGCGCCGTGCAGAAGGCCTCTGGGGATCACGTTCATCGAGCGCTGGCTCCGCAGGTTGTAGACGCTCGGGCCGACTCGCATCGTCACGTGCAGCGGCAGACGTCGCCGCATCGCCTCGCGCGAGCGATGCGGCACGCCTGACCCCGGCTGCTTCTTGCCGCCCGCGCCCGCGCGCTTGCCACCCCAGGCCACCGGGACCGAAGCTCCGCCTGTCTCGATTGCCGCGCCATCTTGACCAAGGCCAACATTGGTTTCCAACGGTGGCAAGCTGCACCTGACTCGGGGTCACGGTGGGGATCACGTGGAGATTTCGCTCGTCGTCCTGCGCGCACACGACCTCCGCGCGCCTCGGCGGCGTTGCGCTGTATTCGATCTTCAGCCGACCGAGGGAAACGCAAGCAGCGCTGCTCCGAGCTCGGTGATACTGCTCGGCACGCCGCGCAATTGTCTCGACGTGCCGCGTTCCTGAGCTCGATATTGACGACGATGCCGATACGAATCCAGGAGCTCGTGGAGATGCTTTGTCTACCCGATGAGATGCCTTTCTATCGGTCAGAGGCAGCGTCGGCGCTCGACATCTGTTCGCTCGATCCGACCGAGATAATTGGTCGAATCTCTATGGCTTACCGCGTGACACTCGAACCAGACGAGCTATCGGTGCCGTTGTCCTCACTCGTAAGACTCATCGAGACTCGCCGTAGGTCGACGACGATGTCGGGCGATCGACTTGAAACCCTGACCCCATGTGCGGCGACGTCCGTGCCCCCAGTCGCCCAGCTCGTCACCGTGCATGCGAGGTCGTTCATTCGGCGCGGTGCCGCTAGTCCGGTCTTGCAGGCGCAGACGCCGCAGCCGTCGACAGTTCGAGGGTTCTAACGACCGTGGGTGTCCCGTAAACGAAACAGCCGGCGCCCCGTGAAGGACGCCGGCTGCACTCATACGATCCAAGAGCTCGCTACCAGACGACGCACGGCGCCTGGCTGGCCATCTTTGCGCCCGGCTTGCACTGGAACGTGGCGGCGAACTCCGGGAAGTTCGACAGCGGGCCGTTGACACGGAATTTCGGCGTCGAGTGCGGGTCCGTGATGAGGCGCGCACGCTCGAGCTCGGGGCGGCGCTTCGAGCACCAGCCCTGCGCGAAGCCGAGGAAGAAGAGCTGGTCGTCGGTGAAGCCGCTCTTCATGTCCGACTTCTGGTCGGGCTTGCGTGAGCCGGCGTAGGCCCGGTACGCGAGCTTCACACCGCCGAGGTCGGCGAGGTTCTCGCCCGTGGTGAGCTTGCCGTTGATCTTCTGGCCGTCGATGACCTCGTAGCGGTTGAACTGGTCCACCACGCACTGCGCGCGCTTCTCGAACTCGGCATCGGTGGCCGGCGTCCACCACGACACGAGGTTGCCCTTGCCGTCGAACTTGCGACCCTCGTCGTCGAAGCCGTGCGTGAGCTCGTGGCCGATGACCATGCCGATCGCGCCGTAGTTGACCGCGTCGGCGGCCGCCTTGTTGAAGAACGGTGGCTGTAGGATGCCCGCCGGGAACACCATCTCGTTGAGCGACGGGTTGTAGTAGGCGTTCACCGTCTGCGGCGTCATGTCCCACTCGCCGCGGTTCACGGGCTTGCCGATCTTGGCGAGCTGGCGGTGGTTCTCGAACTCCGCGCCGGCCTGCACGTTCGCCACGAACGAGTCGCGGGTGATCTTCACCGACGAGTAGTCGCGCCACGCGTCCGGGTAGCCGATCTTGTTGGTGATGGCGGCGAGCTTGGCGACCGCCGCCTTGCGGGTCACGTCGTCCATCCACGGCAGCTTGCCGAGGTTCTCCTCCATGGCCTTCTCGATCTGCGTGACCATCGTCCGCGTCGAGGCCTTGCCGTCGGCGCCGAAGGTCTTCGTCACGAACGAGCGCGCCAGCGACTCCCCGAGCAGATGGTCGGTGTGCTCGACGCAGCGCTTCCAGCGCGGCAGGAGCTTCTCGTTGCCGGTGAGCGTCTTGTCGTAGAAGTTGAAGTTCTCGTCGACGAACGCCTTGCCGAGCAGCGGCGCGGCGGCGTGCACCACCTGCCAGCGCAGGTAGATGCGCCACTCGGGGATGAGCGTCTTGCCGAGCTGCTTCGACAGCGCCGCGAAGAAGCCGGGCGTGAGCACGTTGATCTGCGTGAGCGCCGGGACGCCCATCTCCTTCAAGTACAGCGCCCACGGGAACTTCGGTGCCGTCTTGACGAGGCCCTTCAGCTCGATGCGGTGATCGAGCTTGGCCGGGTCGCGACGCTCGACGCGATCCATCGAGCTCTTCGCGAGCTCGGTCTCGATCTTCATGACGGTCTGCGCCTGTACCTTCGCCTTGTCGGCCGGGATGCCCGACAGCTCGAGCATCCTGGCGACGTGCGCCTCGTACTGCGTGCGGATCGTCTTCGACTTGTCGTCGGTCTTCGAATAGTAGTCGCGGTCGGGCAGGCCGATCCCGCCCTGGTCCGCTGCGCCGATGACGACGCTCGCGTTCTTGAAGTCCTGCTGCTGCCCGAAGCCGAACAGCGGCGCGCCGACGCCGAGGTGCTCGTGCGCGACCTCCTTCGCCAGCGACGGGATATCCTTCACGGCCTCGACCGACTTGAGGAGCTCGTCGAGATCGATCTTGGCGTTGGCCTCCACCTTTGCTTCGTCCATGCACGACGCGTAGAAGTCGCCGAGCTGCTTCTCCATCGCATCGGCCGGCTTCAGCGACGCCTGCTCGAGGATGGTCTTCAGCGTGTCGTAGTTCTTCTCGTCGATCGTCGAGAAGCTGCGGACCCACGACGAGCGGTCGGCCGGGATCTCCGTGCGCTTCTCCCACGAGCCGCACGCGTACTCGTAGAAGTCGTCGCAAGGAGCGACCTGCTTGTCGAGCGCGGAGACGTCGATGCCCACGTCGACTGCGGCGGGCTGCGAGGCCGCGACGGGTTGCGCCTTCTGGGGGGGGTGGCAGGCGGCGAGGCCGAGCAGGAACGAGGAGGTGATCCCGATCGCGGCGAAACCGCGAGCAACTCCGGAATTAGTGCGTGCTGACATGGCTGAAACTCCTTCGAGGCGACGTTCATACTCGCCGCCTCGTCGAGCCGTCAACCCGGACATCGTGCGCTAGACTGGTCACATGACTCGTTTTTTCGCCCTCCTCTGCGCTGGCGCGCTCGTCGTCGCCACCGGCTGCCACCACCAAAAGAGCGCGACGGGCACCGACATGGAGACGCCGGGTGGCGACGGCGCGGTGGGCCCGGTCGACGCCGGCGGATTCCAGCCCGCGAGCCACGACACACTGCTCGCGATCCCGAGCCAGGGCGGGACCACCGTCGGCGCACTGAAGCTCGTGAGCGTCAGCTACGCGGGCTCCGCGTTCGGCGACCGCATCAAGGCGTTCGGCGACTACGTCGTCACCTCCGCCTGGTTCACGAGCACCGGCGCCGAGTACGGCGTCCTGCCCGGCACCCACGCGCACGTGGATCTCACCGACACGCCACCTGCGAGCATCGATGCGACGGGCATCGGCAAGCTGCTCTCCGGCTACATCGCGTCCGGCACGCTGCCAACGCCCGACGCGCACACGGTCTACCTGTACTACTCGGCGGAGGCGACCACTCTCACCGATGAGCAGACGTACTCCTGCGACAAGTTCATGGGCTCGTACACGCCGGCTTATCACTACGAGGGCACCACGGCCGGCAACCAGCAGTTCTCGTTCGGTGTCGTGCCGCTGTGCAGCCAGCTCACGACCGACGTGCTGGAGGTCGCGAGCGCGCACGAGCTCATCGAGGCCTCGACCGATACGCTGCCGAGCAGCCAGCCCGCGTACATCTTCGGCGGTAACACGCCGTGGCAGGAGACGGGCGGCGAGGTCTCCGACATATGCGACGCGCAGATCGTCCGCGACGGTCACGCGCTCACGCGGGTGTGGTCCAACGCGGCCGCGCTCGCCGGCACCAATCCCTGTGTTCCGGCGGACACCGCGTACTTCTCGGTCCAGCAGACGCCCGACGTCATCACCATCGCGCCCGGCGCCACCAAGTCGTTCCAGATCACGGGCTGGGCGCTGGAGCCCACGCCAGCCTGGACGGTCTACGGCTTGCCCGGCGTCTACACGGGCATCGATCTCAAGCCGGCGGTGGACGTCGCGAAGATCGGCAACGGCGTCACGGCGAACGTCACGATCACCGCGCCGGTCAACGCGCAGAGCGGCTCCTCGACGGTGCTGCTGCTCTACTCGGCCACGAGCGACGCGGTGACGCGCTTCGTGCAGCCCGTCACCGTGCGATTCGAGTAGCGGCCTACCCACACGTCCGGGCGGTCGGGAGCTCGCACGTCCCGCCGGTGGCGGTGGCAGAGCCGGTGACGCAGCGCGCGGGTGCCATGCAGGTCGGGCCCGGGCCCGTGTCGCACGCACGGCCTTCCGTGACGAGCGCCTGGCACGTCCCCGGCGTCGTGCCGCTGGCACCGGAGCACACCGAGGCGCCGTCGCAGGCAACGACGGTTCCGCTGACGTTGCCGCACGGCTGACCCGCGCCCGCGAACGTGAGGTTGATGCACCGATCCGTGGTGCGGTCGCACACGAGGCCGCGGAGTGCCTCGCAGCCGGGGCCCGTCTCGTGCTTGGCGTCGCAGGTGGCGCCGACGCTCGCGCCTGCGGCCTCGCACGTGCCGGTGGCAGCACCCGGTGGCGTCACGCAGGTGAGCGAGTAGCCGCAGGGCTCGCTGTCGTTGCACGCGGTGCCTGCCGCGCTCGGGGGCTGACACGTCATCGTCGAGGCGACGCACACGAAGCCGCGCGAGCAGGCGGTCGTTGCACACGACGCGCCGGGGCTGGTCAGCGGCTGACACGTTCCGCAGGCGGTGCCCGTCACGAGCTGGCAGAACGTGCTGTGGCACTCCGACGAGAACGCACACGGTGCGCCCGTGCCGAGGTTGCCCTGCGCCGGCGCGCACAGCGGCAGGGTGTCGCGTTCGAAGTCGCCGCAGGTCGCGTCGGGCAGCGCGTTGGTGCAACCCTCGATGCTGCCGGGAGAGGCGCCGCTCGCGTGCGCTGCGGCGTTCTCTTCGCAGCTCGCACCGACGCGTGCGAGGCACGTTGCGAGGTCGCCGTAGCGCCGACCGACGCCGTCGAACACGCAGGCGTCGAGCTTGGCGCACGCGGCCTGCGCGTACGCGACGCACGCCTTCTTCTCGCCGGCGGTGAGGTCGCTCGAGGCGCAGCCGGCGGTGCACAGGACGAGAACGAGCACGAAGGCCTTCATGCCTCCGCCTCTAGCACCTCGCGGCTTCGTACAGCAACGCCCAGCGCACGCCTCTGTCGGAGACGCGGCATTCCTCGACACCGGCCCTGGCGAGGACGCGACACAAGATCACCCCGCCCGCGTAGATAACGTCGGCACGCTTGGGCTGGAGGCCTGGTGTGCGCCGTCGATCGTCGAGCCGCATGGCGCCGAGCCGCGCGACCTCGTGCTCGAGCGCAATACGCGACAGCGTGAGCCCGTGCACCTTCGTCGCGTCGTAGTCGGACAGGCCGAGCGCCATCGCCGCGTAGGTGGTGACGGTGCCCGCGATGCCCACGACGGGTCCGCGCAACGCGGGGGCCGCAGCGAGCGCCTCGTCGATGACACGCTCGAGCGCGGCCCGCTCGTCCGGCGTGGGCGGGTCGCCGTGAAGCCAGCGCTCCGTGAGCACGACCGAGCCGATGGGGATGCTGATGGCCTGCTCGACCTCGCGGTCACCGACGACGAGCTCGGTGGAGCCGCCGCCGATGTCGACGACCGTGCGCGGCCCGTGCAGGTCGGGGAAGCTCCCCTGCACCGCGTGGAACGCGAGCTGGGCCTCGCGCTCGCCCGCGATGATCTCGAGCGAGCTGCCCACGCGCGCGAGCTCCGCGTCGAGGACGGCGACGATCGCGGCGCCGTTTTGCGCCCGACGCAGGGCCTCGGTGGCGACGGCGAGCGTGCACGTGCACTGCTGCGCCTCGACGAGCTGGACGTAGTCGGCGAAGACCGCTCGTGTCCGTTCGGCGGCAGCGTCCGTGACGAGGCCTGTCCTTGCGAGCCCTTCACCGAGCCGCGTGATCTCGGCGCGCTCCAGCACGGCAGTGACAGCGCCATCGTCGGCGACGTCCGCGATGGTGAGGAGCACGGTGTTGGTGCCGCAGTCGATGGCCGCGAGGCGTCTCATGCGGCCATCGTACTACCGTGTGCTCACTTGCCGAGCAGCGGGCTCCACGCGGGCGACGACGCCTGGCCCTTGTACACCTGGCGCTCGGTGCGGCCGTCGAAGGTGGAGATCCAGATGCCGCCGCGCGAGCTCTCGTACGCGATGGCGCGCCCGTTGGGTGCCCAGCTCGGGTTCTGGTTGGAGCCGCGGCCCTCGGTGATGCGCACGATCTCGCCGGTGTCCGCGTTGACCGTGAAGATGTCGTAGCTGTACTTCTCGTCGCGCGCGGTGAACGCGATGAGGCTCACGTCCTTGCGCGGCGACCAGCGGGGGGTCTGGTTGTAGTTGCCCTTGCGCGTGAGGCGCTGCTGGTTCGAGCCGTCGGCGTTCATGGTCCACACCTGCGGCGAGCCGAAGCGATCGGAGACGAACGCGATCTTGCTGCCGTCGGGCGACCACGTTGGCGAGGTGTCGATGAACGGGTTGTTGGTGAGCCTGCGGATGACCGCGCCGTCCCGCGAGAGCAGGTAGATCTCGGAGTTGCCGTCCTGGGAGAGCGTGGCGGCGATCTTCGTGCCGTCGGGCGAGAACGCGGCGCCCATGTTGAGGCCGGGCCGTGCCGAGATGGAGCGCGGCTTTCCGCCCGCCGACGGCATGAGGTAGAGGTCGGGCTTGCCGGCGAGGTACGACGTGAACGCGATCTCCGTGGCGTTCGGCGACCAGGTCGGCAGGATGTTCTGCGACGTCTTCGTGAGCGCGTAGACGCCCGCGCCGTCCCAGTCCATCGCCTCGAGGTCGCGACGCATCTTGCCCCCGTTTGCCGAGAACACGATGCGCGAGTTGAAGAACGGCTCCTCGTTCGTGTAGAAGCGCACGATCTCGCCGGCCCACTGGTGCACGACGCCGCGGAGGAGCCCCGCGGGCGCGCGGTACTCCTTGGCGAGCACGGGCTCGGCGCCACGGCCGACCTCGAAGAGGCGGAACTCGACGCGGACGTCGCTGCCCATCGGCGTGATGCGCCACTTGACGACACCCTCGGCACCGACGTTGCGCCAGTCCTGCGGCACGATGCTCAGGCCCTCGTTCGCAAGGTTGGCGAGTGTGGCGGAGGAGTCGATGGGCTTGAAGAAGCCGGAGAGCGCGAGGTCGTTGTTGAGCTGCGTCGTCATCGCCGCGCCCTGCGCCTTGTCGGCGCCGAGCGGCAGCGGGAGCGCAATCTTGAACAGGTCGCGACCTCCGGCGCCGATCTTGAACCGCACCGCGTCATCGCTGCCGGGCGCCGTGGGTGGCGTCTGCGCGTGCGCGACCGAAGCGAGGAGAGATACGAGGACCAGGGCGTTGCGGAGAGAGGTCGTCACGGCTTCGGACCGTACCACGACGCCCTCGACCGTCGAGCCGGCTTTCCGCTACGGCAGCGCGTCGAGCCGCGTGCGGACGACCATCACGTCGTCTGCCTGCCAGTCCGTGTGGTCGTTGGTCCAGCCCTCGAGGTCCTCGAAGTAGGCCGAGCCGTTCGCCATCGCGTGTCCGAGCACGTCGCTGGTCGCGATGCCGTGCTCGTGCTGGAGCCAGCGCACGAGGCGAAGCACCGAGTCGATCTGCGCGGTACGCCCGAGGATCTGCTGGTCGGCCCAGTGCGCGCCGATACCCGTCTCCTGCACCATCTCGATGCCGAGTGCGACGTGGTTGAGGCCGACCGTGTGACGGCAGCGCACGTCCTCGGGCACGAGCTGGTGGATCGTACCGTCCTTCTCGACGATGAACTGCGCACACGTGCCCGGCAGCTCGCCGCGGTTCGGCGTGTCCTGCGCAAACGTGTTCCATGCCGATGCGTACGTGGTCGTCGCGGTGAAGTGGAGCACGATCTGCTTCGGCGACAGCGCATACGTCTGCGTGCCGTAGTGGGCCTTCGAGTACGTGGCCATCTCCGCCTTGCGGGAGGCGGGGTAGGGAATCGGGCTCTGCACGATGACGAGGCCAGCCCCGAAGTCGGGGCCGGGACCCGGCGCGCCGTCCAGCGCGAACTCTGCTGCGTCCGTAGATCCGTCGCCCGGATCACTCGCGTCCGCGACCTCCAGCTCTGCGAGGTCGAGCGCCACGGCCGCATCGGTGCCCGGGTTACGATCCGCGCCGCCGCCGCAGGCACCAAGGAGCAAGGTCACCGCGAGCAGTCGCACGATCGAGGCTAGAGCACGCCGCGTGCCGCGCCAACTGGTCGATTCGTTTGAGACGTGATGACTGGCCGACCCACCACTCCGGGGTCAGAGCTTCTGGAACGTGGGGCAGAGCTTGCCGCGCCCGGCCGCCGCGCGGAAGCGGTCGGGCGGTGGCGGCAGGGTCTTCATCTGGCCGAGCGTGGCCTCTAGCGAGCTGTCGAACTGACCGTTGCCGCTCTTGCGCATGAACGTGAAGCCGGTCAGGGCGCCCGATGCGTCGATGGTGAGGCACACGTCGGCCGAGAGGTTGGGCAGATCGGCGTCGTGGATCGTCGTCGGCACCTGCCATGCGGAGCCGATCTGATCGATGAGCGAGAGGATGTACGGATCGCCCTTGGCCTCCGACGCGGTGCCGGCGCGCGAGCCGGTCAGCGAGCCGCCTTCCTCGGTGACGGCCTCGGGCTGGTCGTCGTTCTTCAGGTTCTTGAACAGCTCGGCGTGCGTCTTCTTCAGGGGATCGACCTCCGGGTCGTCCTTCCTGTCGGGGTTGATGGGCGCGTCGGCGTCGCGCGCAATCTTGATGTCGGCCTTCTGGACCGTGTTCTTCACCACGCCGGCCTTGTGCGGCAGGAAGGTCATGTCGCGCGGCTTGCCGAACTTCACGAGCTGCGCGTCGACGAATGCGCCGAGCACGGGCTTCTCCGCTGCGTCGACGTGGTTGCGCGAAAGCCACATGAACCCGAACACGCCGGCGTGCACCGCGATCGTCAGGACCAGCCCCGCGATGGGCATCACACCGATGGCCCGCTGCGGTTGCGCCATGCTCACTGCAATGGATCGGTCACGAGGCCGATCTTCTCTCCGCCTGCTCTCGACAGGGCCGCCATCACCTTCACGACCGCGCCGTACGGCAGGTCCTGGTCGGCATGGATGTAGACCTCTTTTTCGGCCTGGAGCTTGGCGTTGTTCTTCAACGCATTGTCGAATTCTTCACCGAGCAAGAACGGCGTCTTCACGAGGTAGACCTTGTTGTCCTTCGCGAACTCTTTCGGCACCGTCACGATGAGCTTGCCCGAGTCGTCGGGAATAGCCTGCGCCTCCGCCTTCGGTAGCGTCACGGGCACCCCCGTTTGCAGCATCGGCGCCGCCACCATGAAGATGATGAGCAAGACCAGCATGACGTCGACCATCGGCGTGACGTTGATCTCGGACATCATGCCGCTGCCGCTGTTGCTGGGACCGGACATCGCCATGGGTGGCTCCTAGCGCAGCCCGCGAGACGAAGCCGAGCGGCCGAAGGCCGCGTCGCCGCGGAGTCGCGGCGCAGCAGTGGTGAGAACTCCGGCGACTTTGCCGACGGGGCAGGGACGCAATCCCCGCGGGAACGATCTGAACAGGGACGTCATCTTGTTCCTTATTCGACTCGTTCCCGATCAGCGCAGGAAGTGGCGACGGACGATGTTGAGGTAGTCGTTCGTGAACGCATCCATCTCGTTGCCGAGCACCTTGATGCGACGCGCGAAGTAATTGAACGCCATCACGGCCGGCACTGCAGCGACGAGCGAGACGGCCGTGGTGCCGAGCGCCTCGGCGATGCCGGGCGCGACGGTTGCGAGGTTGGCGGAGCCGTTCTGCCCGATCTTGGTGAACGCGTTGATGACACCGACGACGGTTCCGAAGAGACCGATGAACGGCGCCGCGGAGCCGACGGTCGCGAGGAACGGGATCATGCCCTCGAGGTGCGTCGACTCGCTGGTCGCGGCGCGACGGAGCGCGCGCTCGACGTTCTCCATCTCGCCGCCCTCGTGGATCGCTCCGGGCTCGGGGTTCTTCTGCTTCTGGCTCTGGATCTTCGAGAGCTCGACGTAGCCCGCCTTGAACATGTGCGCGATCGGGCTGCGCTTGTACTGGTCGGCGTCCTGGTAGACCTGGTCGAGCCGACGCGCCTGCCAGAACGTGTCGAGAAAGCGTGCGCTCTCGGCGTGGGCGCGGCTGAGGTAAAACACCTTGTAGCCGATGACGTACCAGCTGATGATCGACAGCAGCACGAGCAGGAAAAGCACCGCGCGCACCGCGCCGGTGGCTTGCAGCAGAAGCTGCAACAGGTCGAACCCACCCGACGGAGCGGTCGCGTACGGACCCATGAGCAATAGCGCCATCATGAGGCATGCGGTTATCACGCGAAGGCGCGTGGTGCAATGAGCGCGGTCGCGCGCGGACTCTTCGTGTGCGGCTTCCTCGCATGCCTAGGCGGTTGCCTCGGCGAGGGCGGTGCCGTGAACGTGCGCTGGCGCATCGCCGAGCGCGAGACGGGCAGGGTCGACGATCCTCGCGACGACTCGGACGCAGCCGGCGTGTGCTGCAAGTACTTCGACTCGGGCCGTGCCTGCACCAAGGCGGCCTGGCACATCACGCGCGTGCAGCTCCTCTTCGCCGACGCCGACACGGGCGCGCCGCTCGCCGATCCGCCCGGCGGGCTCGACGCTCCCTGTGGCAAGCGCGAGTTCACGACCCCGTTCTCGCTGCCGTCGGGGAACTACGACATCACGCTCCGCGCGTACGACCCCACGACAGACGCAACGCAGGCCCAGTCCCCGCTTCCCGAGGAGCGCAGCATCCACCGAGCGGAGATCGTCAACCTCGATATCGTCGAGCTCTCCGTGTCGCTGTTCCCGACGGCGCCGTGAACGATGTAGTACGTTCGCGCGCATGAAGAAGCTCTACCCGCTCTGCCTCCTTGCAGCCGGCTGCGCGCCGACACTCGTCGCCGGAACGATGGCGAACCCCGCGCGCCGCACGGACCGGATCGAGTCGACCCAGACGTACGAGTTCGGCCCGCACAAGGAGAACCACCAGTACGAGCTCACGCTCTCCGACTGGAGCGCCGCCTCGATCACGCTCGCGGTGAAGATCACCGAAATTGATCGGTGCGCGTCCGCGAAGAGCTACTCGCTCACGCTCGTCGACGATCACAAGGTGCGGACCTCGCTCACCCCGACGGGGGAGCCGGCATCGGTCACGCAACCCGGGCGTGACAACAAGCCGGTGACGGTCGCCCGCTGGACGGGCACCTTTGCGGCGATGATCGTCCCCGACACGACGTCGCTCACCGTCGAAGTCCGTTCCAGGGTCGGGGGTTGCCCATCGCTCGACTTCAGGTGGGAGCTGAACTGACTCGAACTCACGATGCCGTCGCTGTTGTTTGACCGGTCTTCGGCCAGGGCCGTAGCCCGAGAGTCATGCACCAGATCATGCCCGCGACGCTGTGCCTCGTCGTCGTCGCGGGGTGCTCGAGGAGCGGCAGCAGCCACGACGGGGCCGGTACCCTGGGCGACGGCGGTGGCTCGACTCTCGCCGCAGCTGGAGTGTCAGACCGCGGCCGACTGCTCGTCGGGCGGAGAGTTCCCCGTCGGCACACGCCTTCACGCGGGCTGCGATGGCGGCGTCTCGTGCGGGTCGCAGGCGGTCGATCCGAGCTGCGGCACCGATGCCGGCCAGGTGTATCCGCCGTTCGTGCCGCTCGCTGCGCCCGACGTTCCCGCGGACTGCAAGAACGGCTTCCAGCTCACCGACACGGCGTCCACCTTCGTGTACGGGCTCGAGTCGAAGACTGTCGCCGGCTCGCGCGCGCTGATGCCCGACCTCGACATCGCTACGTACTCCCAGGCTGACGGCATCCAGATCACCGACGTCGACGGCGACTGCAAGCAGCACACGCTTTTCGAGACGTGCCGCCTCGAGATGCGACCGCAGGATATCGCCATCCGCCCGTACCACCTCGAGCTCCACCCGGGGACGACCCAGCTCAGCATCGACTTCGGCCGCGTCGTCTCGCCGATGTACGTGCAGATCCTCGGCCTGTGCGACTTCAAGCTGCCGACGCCGCCCCCGTCGTCGGACGAGTGAATCGCGCCGGTGCCGTAGCGCTTGCTCCGCGGTCGGCCTCGTGGCCTGCTGCTCGCCATGTCGCTCGCCGAGCAGTTCGTCACCCACACCGTCGAGAACCAGGCCACGCCGCTCGTACCGTACGACGCTTTTGCGTCGGACACGCCGCTCGTCGAGGCGTTGTCGCGCGAAGGGGCCGCGTGGGCTGCGGCCGATGTGGCGAGGCTCGGGCCCATCGCCGGCGGCGAGCTGTACATGCTCGGGTTTCTCGCCAACGAGAACAAGCCGAAGCTGCACGCGTTCGACTCGCGCGGCAACCGCATCGACGAGGTCGAGTTCCACCCCGCGTACCACCGCATCATGGAGCTCGGCATCGAGCACGGCGTGTCGAGCTACGCGTGGCGCAACGCGAACAAGGCGGGCGCGCACGTGGCACGAGCAGCGCTCTTTTACCTGTACGGCCAGCCGGAGCAGGGCTGCTGCTGCCCCCTGACGATGACCTACGCGAGCGTGCCGGCGCTGCGCCACCAGCCCGAGCTCGCGGAGACGTGGCTGCCGCGCATCACGTCGACGACCTACGATGCGCGCTTCATTCCCGCGTGGGAGAAGCGCGGCAACACAATCGGCATGGGGATGACGGAGAAGCAGGGCGGCTCCGACGTCCGCGCCAACACCACGCGCGCGGTGCCGCTGTCGAAGCGCGGGCCCGGGGAGCTCTACGAGATCGTGGGACACAAGTGGTTCATGTCGGCGCCGATGTGCGACGCGTTCCTCGTGCTCGCGCAGGCCGAGGCCGGGCTCTCGTGCTTCTTGCTCCCGCGCTTTGCGCCCGAAGGCACGCTGAATCCGGTCAGGATCCAGCGCCTCAAGGACAAGCTCGGGAACTGGTCGAACGCGTCCTCCGAGGTGGAGTTTCTCGGCGCGCAGGCGTGGCTCGTCGGCGAGGAGGGGCGCGGCGTGCCGACGATCCTCGAGATGGTCGCGCTCACGCGGCAGGACTGCATCATCGGCTCGAGCTCGATCATGCGGCAGGCGCTCGTCCACGCCGTGCACCACACGCGGACGCGCAAGGCGTTCGGGCGCACGCTCGCGGAGCAGCCGCTCATGCAGAACGTGCTCGCCGACCTGGCGCTCGAGCAGGAGGCGCACACCGCGCTCATGATGCGCATCGCTCGCGCCGTCGACGGTGGGGCACGCGATCCGAAAGAGGCCGCGTTCGCACGCATCGCGACGGCGGTGGGCAAGTACTGGGTGTGCAAGCGCTGCGTCCCGTTCGTGAACGAGGCGCAGGAGTGCCTGGGCGGCATCGGGTACGTGGAGGAATCGATCCTGCCGCGGCTCGTGCGCGAGGCGCCGCTCAACTCCATCTGGGAGGGCTCGGGGAACATCCAGTGCCTCGACGTGCTGCGTGCCACGGCGCGCGAGCCGGAGAGCCGCGCGGCGTTCTTCGACGAGCTCGCGCTCACCCGCGGCGCACACTCGAGCTACGACCAAGGCGTGCGCGACCTCGAGGCGATGCTGTCCGACGGGTCCACACTCGAGCTGCGTTCGCGGCAGGTCGTCGAGAAGATGGCGCTGCTGCTGCAGTCGAGCCTGCTCCTGCGCGCGAACCCCGAGCTCGGCGAGACGTTCAGCGACAGCCGCCTGGGCGGAACCCACGGAGCGATGTACGGCACGCTCCCGCCCGGCGCACCGCGCAAGAAGATCCTCGAGCGCGCGCTGCCCGCCTGAGCGGGTACTTCCTGGTCGGCCCTGGACCAGCGATCGCTGTCGTTATCCAAACGGCATTGCGACTGCCACGCGAGGTGCATCGCCGGCTCGGACCTGGATTCGTCGCAGCCATTCATGAGCGGCGTTTCGTCATGACGACGACAACCGAGCGTCGTGTCGAATACAACGGGCAGGCGGTGGGCGAAGGTGGTCGCGACCCTGTCATCGGTCACGGCGTCACGTGCGCGGCACTGCGCCCGCGTCGCCGGGCCCGGACCAGCTAGTTGAGCCAGCGGCCGGTCGGCGGCGCGTCGTCGTCGCGGTCGTGGGGCACGCTCTTGAGGTGCGTCGCCTTGCGCCTGTGCTCCATCGTGCGGAGCTTGCGCTCGATCCACAGCTCGCGTGGGGACGGCAGCAGCACGACCACGAGCGCGACCGCCTCGGCCAGGAAGTTGGGAACGAAGGTGTCGATGCCGTGGAACAGCGCGAGCAGCACCGTTGCGCCGATCGTGAAGTAGACGATGCGGCGGCCGGACATCGGCACCACGAACATCATGAGTATCTGCTGGTTGGGATAGTAGCTGGCCCAGAGGATGACGAGCGCATCGAGCAGCGCCCACGAGCCGACGTGCGGTAGCTGCTGGAGGGGCGTGTAGAACAGGCTGACGACGACGGTGAGCGCGCCGACGATGGCGGCGAGGCCGAGGTAGGTGACGACGAAGCGCACAGTGCCCCAGCGCGCGGCGAGGTCGCGGCCGAACCAGTAGAGACCGAGACAGCCGAGCACGAGGTTCCAGGGCTCGATCTCGAAGAACACCCAGGAGAAGAGGCGCCAGCCCTGACCGCGCATGACCTCGGGCGTGACGAGGGCGCCGTAGCGCAAGAGCGGGATGCCGTGGCGCTCGCCGACGATGCCCACGAGGGACAGCACGGCCGTTGCCACGATGAGCACGAGCACAATCGAGGGCACGCCACGACCGCCCGTGCTGCCGAACATCTGTCCGAGGCCCATCGCCTGTCGACCGGGTACACGTGCCATGCGCCTTCTCTTCTTCCTCTCGCAAGGATGGGCGGTGGGCTGCGCAGCGTCAAGACGAACCAAACCGGAAAGGGACAACCCACCTTTCCTGACGTACACTCTCGCGCCGTGAGCAACATCCCATCGCCCGATGATCCAGCGCTGACGACGATTTTCGACGGCGGCCGTCCGACCGTCCGCCACCTTCGCAAGTCGAAGGTGGTCGTGACCTCCGGCGCCGACGCGGGCAAGGAAGCCGAGATCACGAAGGCCCGTGTCACTGGCGGGCGCAGCATGATCAACGACCTCGTCCTCGGTGACAAGGCCATCTCGGGGACGCATTTCGAGATCGTTGCTGCCGATGACGGGTACCGGCTCCGCGACCTCGACTCCACGAACGGCGTATACGTCGGCGAGCTGCGCGTGCGCGAGGTGTATCTCAAGCCGAACATGCAGTTCCGAGTCGGTCACTGCGACCTCGTTTTTCAGCCCACGCAGGAGATCGTCGAGATCGCGCTCTCCAAGCGCGACGCTTTCGAGCACGTCATCGGCGCCTCCGTGAAGATGCGCGAGATCTTCGCCATCCTCGAGAAGGTGGCCCCGTCGGAGCTGACGGCGATGATCACTGGCGAGACCGGCACCGGCAAGGAGATGGTCGCTCGCGCCATCCACACCGCGTCGCCGCGCAAGAACAAGCCGTTCATCGTCCTCGACTGTGGAGCGATCCCGCGCGACCTCATCGAGTCCACGCTGTTCGGTCACGAGAAGGGGTCGTTCACCGGCGCCGTCTCCCAGCACCAGGGCTGCTTCGAGCAGGCGTCGGGCGGCACCATCTTCCTCGACGAGATCGGCGAGCTGCCCATCGACATGCAGCCGAAGCTGCTTCGCGTGCTCGAGGCCCGCGAGGTCAAGCGCGTCGGTGGGGACAAGACCATCAAGGTCGACGTCCGTGTCGTCGCGGCCACCAACCGCGACCTGCGCCAGATGGTGAACAACGGCACGTTCCGCGAGGACCTCTACTTCCGCCTCTCCGTGATCTCCGTCGAGCTGCCGCCGCTGCGCGATCGCAAGGACGATGTCGAGACGCTCGCCAAGCTGTTCCTCAAGGAAATCGCGTCGCGTCGCAACCTGCCGATGACGTTCACGGCCGACGCCATCACGTCGCTGCAGTCGCACAACTGGCCGGGCAACGTCCGTGAGCTCCGCAACGTCGTCGAGCGCGCCGCGTCGCTGTGTGACACCGCTGTCGTCAGCCGCACGGACCTCTTCTTCCATCGCGACCAGCGCAACCCTTCGCCCGTCCACGCGCCTTCGCACAGCAGCCACGGCGACGCCGCACCGCTCGTCATCGTGCCGGGCCTCGACTTCAAGGAAGCCAAGCAACGCGTCGTCGATCAGTTCGAGACCGCGTACCTCCGACAGCTCCTCGAGCGGCACGAGGGCAACATCACGCGCTCGGCGCAGGAAGCGGGCCTCACGCGTTATCACCTGCGCGAGCTGCTGAAGCGCCACGGGCTCACGGGTGCAAAGGAGTAGCTGGCTCGCGGTCCTCGCGCTGCTCGCCGCCTGCGCGGGCGGTCCCTCCGACGTGACGTTCCCTGCGATGGCGGGGCTCACGTCGCCGGCTGGCAAGGGCGCGTTTCGCTTCGGCGTGTCGACGGCGGCTACGCAGATCGAGGACAACAACCACGCCACCGACTGGTACCTGTTCACGAGGTCGGTCGCCGACGGCGGGCTCGGCAAGGCCACGTTCGTCGGTGATGCCGTAGATGGCTACACGAAGTCGCTCGCCGACATCGAGCTCCTCTCCGCGCTGCACGTCGATGCTTATCGCTTCTCGATCGAGTGGGCGCGCGTGATGCCGACGCGCAACACCATCGACGAAGTTGCGCTCGCGCACTACCGCGAACTCATCGACGCTCTCGTCGCGCGCGGGATCCGTCCGATGGTGACGGTGCACCACTTCTCGAACCCGGTGTGGGTCGACGACCCGCGCGATCCCACGTGCAGGAGCGGTCCG
>JAYTLP010000084.1:0-10922 GCA_043729375.1 Myxococcales bacterium | reverse complement strand
TGGAGAAGCCGGTAGAGAAGCCCGTCGAGGCGCCGAAGCCGAAGCCCCTCGAGGACGACCGATCCATCAAGACGCCGTCGTTCATGAAGGACAAGCCGGCCGACTCGACGGGTGAGGGTGCGCAGGCTCCGTGACGCCTGGCTGCTCGCTGCGGGCCTGGTCGCCTGCAGCCCGAGCACGCCACCCGTCTCACCGCCCGCGCCCCCGCCGGCGGCGCTGCAGGTCGTGACGCCTCCGCCGTACGCACCGCCTCCGCCGTACGTACCGCTCGACATCGCTCGCCTGGACGTGCACACGCACATCCAGCCGGGCGCGATGGCGCGCGCGAAGGCGCTCATGGCTAGGCACGGAACCCGCTGGTTCGTGAACCTGTCGGGCGGCGCCATCGGCGACGGCCTCGAACAGGAGCTCGCCGAGGCGAAGGCGGTCGGCAACGTCACCGTGTTCTGCAACCCCGCATTCGAGGAGATCGCGAAGGGGCCCGGCTACGGTCAGCGCATCGCGAAGGGCATCGCCGCCGCGTACAAGGCGGGGGCCCGGGGCGTGAAGATCTACAAGGGGCTCGGGCTCGGCATCCCCGACGCAGCCGGTCACCCGATCGGCGTCGACGATCCCGGGCTCGATCCGGTCTTCGAGATGGCGGGCAAGTTGCACATGCCGGTTGCGATCCACTCCGGGGATCCGAAGGCGTTCTGGAAGCCGCCGACACCGGACAACGAGCGCTTCGACGAGCTCTCCGCGCATCCACGGTGGAGCTTCTACGGCTTCCCGCTGTCGTGGGAGCAGCTCTACGCGTCGTTCGAGCGCCGCGTCGCGCGTCACCCGAAGACGACCTTCATCGGCGTGCACTTCGGCAACGACCCGGAAGATCCGGTTCGCGTGGCGCAGATGCTCGATGCGCACAAGAACCTCTACATCGACCTCGCGGCGCGCATTCCGGAGATCGGCCGCACCGACACGAACCACGATCCGAAGCGCATGCGCGCGTTCTTCGAGAAGTACCAGGACCGCATCCTGTGGGGTACCGACACCGGCGTCGGCACCGAGCCCGACTCGATGATGTTCGGCTCGACGGGTCGCGAGCCCCAGACCGAGCGAGACGAGCAGCGCTTCTTCGACGGCTGCTATCGCTGGCTCGAGACCGAGGACCGCAACATTCCCACGCCGACGCCCATCCAGGGGCGGTGGAACATCGATGGCATCGGTCTTCCTCGTTCGATCCTCGAGAAGGTCTACTGGAAGAACGCAGCCCACCTCCTCCGCGTACCTGACCTCGCCCCGTGAGCGACGAGCGCAGGCGACACGAGCGCTACACGCTGCAGAGCCAGGTCGCCGTCACGTTCGTCGACGTGGTCCACCAGCTCCGCGTCATCAACGCGAGCCGCTCCGGCCTCTTCCTCGAGGTCGACGACCTCGACGAGGTCCCCGAGTTCAGGGCCGGCGTCGAGGTGAACGTCCGGCTGTTCGACGAGTCGCTCGGCGAGGACTCCGACGTGCTGGTGATGGCCGAGGTCATCCGCATAGTCCACGGCGACGGCCTCGTGGCCACGGGCATCGCCCTCGCCTTTACCGACATCGGCGAAGAAGACCAGTCCCGCCTCGACAAGCTCCTCACCCGCATCGGCGCCCCCACCCAGAACTCCTAGCTCCCATCTTCGACGGCGCGCGCGGGGCGAGCCTCAGGGAACCTGCCAGAGGGCAAAAGCGTAGGCCTCGGCGCGTTCGCGGAGGGAGTCGAAGCGCCCGGACTTGCCGCCGTGGCCCGCGCCCATGTTGATCTTGAGGAGGAGGAGGTTCTGGTCGGTCTTCGTCGCCCGGAGCCGGGCGGCCCACTTGGTCGGCTCCCAGTACGTGACACGCGGGTCGGTGAGGCCGCCGGTGATGAGCATGGGCGGGTAGTCCTGCGCGACCACGTTGTCGTAGGGCGAGTAGCTGCGCAAGAGGTCGAACGCGGCGGGATCCTCGATGGGGTTGCCCCACTCCGGCCACTCACCGGGCGTGAGCGGAAGGCTCTCGTCCTGCATCGTGTTCAGCACGTCCACGAATGGAACGTCGGCGATGACGGCGCCCCACAGCGACGGGTCGGTGTTGGCGACCACGCCCATGAGCTCGCCGCCCGCGGAGCCGCCGTTGATGGCGATGCTGCCGGCGGAGGTGACCTTCGCGGCAACGAGGCCCTTTGCCACGTCGCTGAAGTCGTGGAACGTGTTCCAGCGCTCCTGCGCCTTGCCCTGCAGGTACCAGTCGTAGCCGAGGTCGTCCCCGCCGCGGATGTGCGCGATGGCGAAGGCCCAGCCGCGATCGAGGAGGCTGAGGCGCGCGCTCGAGAAGCTCGGCGGCACGGCGTGACCGTACGCGCCGTACGCGTAGAGAAAGAGCTTGCCGCTGCCGTCCTTCGGAAAGCCCCGCTTGTAGACGACGGAGACGGGCAGGGACTTGCCGTCGCGCGCTGGGACGTAGAGACGCTCCGTCGCGTAGCAAGTCGCGTCGTAGCCCGACGGCACCTCCTGGACCTTGCGCACGGTGAGCTGCTCGCTGCGTGCATCGTAGTCGTAGACGGTCGGCGGCGTGACCATCGACGAGTAGGACAGCCGGTAAGTCGCCGGATCGAACTCGGGGTTGTTCGACAGGCCGACGGTGTAGCTCGCCTCGGGGAACGCGATGCGCGACTCGCGGCCGTCGTAGGTTCGCAGGCGTACCTGATCGAGCCCGGCAACGCGCTCCTCGATGACGAGGTGCTGCGCGAAGCTGCTGACGCCGCGCAGGTACACCTCGTCGGAGCCTGCGAGCACGGGGGTCCACACGCTCGGCGTCGCGTGCTCGGCGGACGCGAGGCGAAAGTTCACGTGCTCGTCGTTCGTGAGTATCCACAACCTGTCGTGCGCGCTGTCGACGGCGTACTGCCGCTCCACCTTGCGCGGCGCGACGACGACGAGCGGCGCATGCACGTCACTCGCGGGCAGCAGGTGGATCTCGGAGGTCTGGTTGTCGCCCGTCTCGATGGTGATGAAGCGGCGGTCCTGCGTCTCGCCGACCCCGACCTGGAAGCCGTCGTCAGCCTCCTGGAAGAGCACCCGATCTTTTGCCGGATCCCTGCCCAGCTCGTGGACCAGCGCCCTGAACGTGCGCCACTGCTCGTTGACCACGCAGTAGACGAGGCTCCGGCCGTCCGCCGACCACGCGACGCCCCCGTTCGTGACGGTGCTTATGGTCTCGAGCTCGATGCCGGTGGACAGCTCGCGGATGCGCAGCGTGTAGCGCTCGGCCCCCGTGTCGTCGGCGGACCAGGCGAGCAGCGTGCCGTCGGGCGACACGGACGCGACGGCGAGCGCGAAGTATTCCTTGCCCGCAGCCTCCTTCGGCTCGTCGAGGACGACCTCGTCGTCGCCACCGCTCACGCGCTTGCGCCAGTGCACCGGGTACTGGCCGCCGGTGGAGTACGCGATCCAGTAGAGCCACTCGCCGTCCTTCTGCGGGACGCTCGAGTCGTCCTCCTTGATGCGGCACTTCATCTCCTCGAAAAGCGTGTCGACGAGCGCTTCGTGCGGCTTCATCGCAGCATCTCGGTACGCGTTCTCTGCCTCCACATAGGCGAGCACGTCGGGGTCGTCGACCGTCGGGTACTTCTCGTCCTTGAGCCAGTGGTACGGGTCGTCGATGGTGTGCCCGTGCGCGGTCGTCGTGTGCGAGCGACGCGCAGCGACGGGGGGAGGCGGGAGCTCGGCGGGGATGCGGGGTGCGGTCACGCGCCCATCATACGGCGGGTCGACGAACGACGTGAGCGTCTCTATAGTCGCGCGCATGCCGCGTCCCATCCGCAAGATCCTCATCGCAAACCGCGGCGAGATCGCCGTGCGCGTGATGCGCGCCTGCCGCGACCTCGGCATCGCCACCGTCGCGGTGTACTCGGATGTCGATCGTGATGCACTGCACGTGCGTACTGCCGACGAGGCGTACCCGATCGGTGCCGCACCGGCGCGCGAGAGCTACCTCGACATCGACAAGGTCATCGAGGTCGCCCGGCGCAGCAGCGCGGACGCAATCCACCCCGGCTACGGATTCCTGTCGGAGAAGGCCGAGTTCGCGCGCGCGTGCGACAAGGCCGGCGTCATCTTCATCGGCCCGCCGGCCGATGCCATCGACGCGATGGGCGACAAGACGCGCGCTCGGAGGAAGATGGTCGACGCCGGCGTGCCGGTGGTGCCCGGCGACAACGGCCCGGGCGTGGGCGGCAGCGGTCGCGGCTTCCCCACGCCCGAGCTCGCCCTCGAGAGCGCGAAGAAGCTCGGGCTGCCCGTCATGCTCAAGGCCTCGGCGGGCGGCGGTGGAAAGGGCATGCGGCTCGTCGACAGCGAAGCAAAGTTCGTCGCCGCGTACGAAGCGGCGCAGCGCGAAGCGAAGAGCGCGTTCGGTGACGACGCCGTGTATCTCGAGAAGGCCGTGCTCCGGCCGCGTCACGTCGAGATCCAGGTCTTTGCGGACGGCCATGGCAACTGCGTTTACCTGTTCGAGCGAGACTGCTCGATCCAGCGTCGTCACCAGAAGGTGATCGAGGAGGCGCCGTCGCCCGCGCTCGACGAGAAGATCCGCAAGGCGATGGGCGAGGTGGCAGTGAAGGCCGCGCTCGCGGTGAATTACGTCGGTGCGGGCACGTGCGAGTTCCTCCTCGGCGAGGACAAGAGCTTCTACTTCCTCGAGATGAACACGCGGCTCCAGGTGGAGCACCCGGTCACCGAGATGGTGACGCAGCTTGATCTCGTCCGGCTCCAGATCGCCGTCGCCAACGGTGAGAAGCTCCCGTTCGAGCAGAAGGACCTCCGCCTGCACGGCGCGGCCATCGAGTGCCGCATCTACGCGGAGGACCCGCTGAAGTTCTTGCCGTCGCCCGGCACCATCACGCAGCTCCGACAGCCCGCCGGCCCCTACGTGCGCGACGACTCGGGCGTGTACGAGGGCTCGGAGATCTCCGTCTACTACGACCCGATGATCTCGAAGCTCGTGACGTGGGGGGCAACGCGACAGGAGGCGCTCGACCGGATGCAGCGCGCGCTGTCCGAGTACCGAGTCGGCGGCATCCAGACGAACCTCGCGTTCCACCGTCGCGTGATGAAGAACGCGTCGTTCCGCGAGGGCCGCTACGATACCTCGTTCATCGAGCGGGAGAGAGCCGAGCTGCTACGGCCACTCGACGCCAGCGACGACGAGGGCGCACTCGACGCCGTCCTCGCCGCAGCTGCGATCGATGCCGCGAGCCGCATCCCGCGGGTCGTCACGAGCGGCGGCGCGACCGCGGAGCGGAGCGCGTGGCAGCGCCGAACGTAGGGCGGTCAGAACCGTCCGAAGTCGGCATCGATCCAAGACCTTTCTCTCCAGCATACTGACGTGGCCCACATGTTCAATCCGGTCCCTGCGCTCGCAGTCGACGATGATCCAGAGATGCGGCGGTCCGTGTGCCGGATGCTCGAGAAGATGGGCTACGCGCCGACGCAGGCGAGCTCGGCGACCGAAGCGGTTGCTCGGCTGAACGACGCGCAGTACGAGGTCGTCGTCACCGATCTGAAGATGCCGCCCGGGCCCGATGGCCTCGAGGTCGTGCGAGCCGTTCGCAAGCTGCAGCCGATGGCCGCTGCCATCGTGCTCACTGGCAACGGTTCCGTCGCCGATTGCGTCGCTGCGATGCGAGCCGGCGCCAACGACTTCGTCACGAAGCCCTTCCACCCCGATGCGCTCGCGGAGGTGATCCGGCTCGCCGTCGACAACATGCGCATCCCGCGCGCACCCGGGTCGCCGAAGGGGGAGAGGCGTGTCCGCCATCACACGGCCGCGCCTGCCGCAACGCTCCTCGGCACCTCACCCGCCATCCTCGACCTGCTGGCGCTCATCGAGCGCGTGGCGCCGACGCCTGCGACGGTGCTCATCACCGGCGAGACGGGCACCGGCAAAGAGGTCGTCGCGCGGCTGCTGCACGGTGCGTCGCCCCGCTCGAGCGGTCCGCTCGTGACCGTGGACTGCGGCGCAGTCCCTGAGAACCTCATCGAGAGCGAGCTGTTCGGTCACGCGCGCGGTGCGTTCACCGGTGCCGTCGAGCGCCGTCAGGGCCGCTTCGCGCAGGCCGACGGTGGCACGCTGTTCCTCGACGAAGTCGGCGAGCTGCCACTTCACATGCAGGTGCGGCTGCTCCGCGTCCTGCAGACGCGCGAGGTCGTCGCGGTCGGGGAAGCCAAGCCCCAGCACGTCGACATCCGCGTCGTCGCGGCTACCAATCGCGACCTGCCTGCGATGGACGCCGCCGGGACGTTCCGCGAGGACCTCTTCTACCGCCTCAACGTCGTGCAACTCGAGCTGCCACCGCTGCGCGCGCGCAAGGACGACATCAGCGCACTGTTCCGCACCTTCGTCGACCGCAGCGCGGCGCTGCTCGGCAGGACGGTCGAGGTCGCGCCCGCGGTCGCTGTCGCGCTCGGGCACTATCGCTGGCCGGGTAACGTCCGCGAGCTCGAGAACCTGGCCGAGCGCATGGTCATCCTCGACCGCGCGGGTGTGCTCGGTATCGACCAGCTCCCCAAGGAGCTGAAGGCCGCGCAGATGGTGGACGCGACACAGCCCGCGGAGATCCCCAGCATCGCCGAGACGGGGCTCGACCTCGAGCAGACGCTCGAGCAGACGGAGTGGCGCCTCATCGACGAGGCCCTGCGTCGGACCGGAGGCAACAAGGCGCAGGCTGCACGCTTGCTCGGCATCAACCGCACCACGCTCGTGGAGAAGCTGAAGCGTCGTCAGAGCGCGCCGTGACGTCAGGCGGCTGACACCTCGCCGTCAGGAACGCCGCCGTCACCCTGGCAGACCCGCGCATCTTCCCGAAACGAGCCGGCCAGCGCCCTGGAACGGTCGATGCAGGATTCCAGCTCATGTCCGCCGCGCTCGTCCCCCTCGCCTCCCTCCTGCCTCACGGTACGGCCGCCGTCGACGCGATTCCGCCGCGCGTGCTGCTCGTGGAGGACGACCTGTTGCTGCTGCGAGCATTGACGCGGCTCCTGCGCGCGAGCGGCTGCCAGGTGACGCAGGTCGGCTCCGGGCTCGTGGCCGCGCAGATGGCGAAGGTGCGCTCCTTCGACGTCCTGCTGACGGATGTGTTGATGCCGGAGTTAGGTGGACTCGAGGTCGCAGCGCGCATGCGCGAGGACGACCCGGCGCTGTCCGTGGTGCTCATTACCGGCTCGCCGACGGTCGAGACGGCGGTGTGCGCGCTCGAGCTCGGCTCGCTGCGTTATCTCGTCAAACCCATCGCGCCGAGCCTGCTGCTCGCCACGGTCACAGCGGCCACGAAGCTGTCACGACAGCGCCGAAAAGTTCCCACGGCACTCGCGTCGATGCAGTTCGGAGACGCTGCGCTCGACGAACGCTTCGACGCGGCGCTCAACGCTCTGTGGATGGCGTATCAACCGATCTACGACGCGCGGGGCGTGCTTCACGGCTACGAGGCGCTGGTGCGCAGCGACGAGCCGACCCTGGCCAATCCGCTGGCGCTGCTACAGGCAGCCGAGCGGCTGCGGCGCGTGCACGACCTCGGGCGCCGGATCCGCGCGACGGTCGCGAGGATGATCGCCGAGGCACCGGAAGGCCCGCGGGTGTTCGTGAACATGCACCCGCTCGACCTGCTCGACGAGTCCGTGTTCGCCGCAGACGATCCGCTCTCGCGCCATGCAGACCGCGTGACGATCGAGATCACGGAGCGCGCCGCGCTCGACGAGATCCCGAATGGCGAGTCGCGCATCCGCGCTCTGCGAGACCTCGGGTTCCTCGTGGCAGTCGACGACCTCGGAGCAGGCTACGCCGGTCTCGCCACGCTCGCGGAGCTCAAGCCCGAGATCGTGAAGATCGACATGTCGCTCATCCGCAACCTCGACGTGGACCCGGTGAAGCAGAAGCTCGTCCGCATGGTCGCCGCCGTCTCCCACGATCTCGGCGCCATCGTCGTCGGCGAAGGCATCGAGACCGCTGGCGAGCGCGCGGCGGCGATCGAGCTCGGCTGCGACCTGCTGCAAGGCTACCTTCTGGGGCGCCCCGCGCGCATGGAGCGCCTCGCGAGCGCGTGACGCGCAGCCTTCTCAACCTGCTTCGAGCAAACGGTCGACGTCTGCACGTGTGGGGCAGCCTCTGCGGCCGAGGTCACGACACTTGAGCGCCGCCGCGGCGCTCGCGTACCGGAGCGCATCGAGGCCTGTCCTGCCGTCGAGCCACGCCACGATGAGCGCGCCGCGGAGCGTGTCGCCGCACGCCGTGGTATCGACGACCTCGACGGGGAACGCGGGGACCTCGACGAGCGCGCCGTCGATCCGCGCCACGAGGCCGCGCGGGCCGCGAGTCTCGGCGAGCAGCCCAGACGTCTCGACGGACGCCAGGCCGCCGAAGCGCGAGGCCAGGCCTTCCGAGAGCACGCAGAGATCCGCGAGCGCGACGAGCGCGCGTGCGCGCTCGAGGTCGGCGACGAAGTCGAGATCGATGGACACCAGCGTGCCGCGTGCCTTGGCCTCGCGGGCGAGCTCGAGCGCGGCCGGCAGCTGCGTGCCGTCGACGTGCAGCACGCGCGCATCGGGAAGCTCGGGACGTGGCGCGTTCGTCATGCCGCCGTCCTCGATGACGGTGCGGTCGCCATCGGCTGCGACGAGGAGCAGCGCGATGCGCGATCTGCCGTCGCGCGGCACCGCGAGCGAGGCCACGCGATCGGCCTCGAGGCCGAGCGCGATCTCCGCGCCGACCTCGTCACGGCCGATGGGCCCGAGGTACGCCGCACGAGCACCGAGCCGCGACGCCGCGACGAGCGCGGTCGCTACCTGGCCGCCTCCGAGCCTGTCGCGTCCGCGCGCGCGCTCCTTGCCGCCCAGCGCGAGACCCGGCGGCAGGCGCCAGACCTCGTCGATGGAGGCCTCACCGAAGCCGACGACGTCCCAGATCACCCTCGACCCGTGAGCAGCCGCGGGCCGGCCGATGGGCCGCCGCGTGTGATGGTTCGCTGCAGCACGATGCCGCGGCCTGCGCTCCGCCCAGCCTCGCCGGCGGAGCCGTGATCTCGACCGCGGTTGTACGACATGCGCACGTACGGGTGACGCTTGCGCAGGTAGCGGGACAGCGCGGGATCGCCGATCCACACGAGCGCTTCTTCCTTCTCCTTGCGTCGCTCGGCGGAGAGCTTCTCGTGGAAGCCCGCGATGACCCCCGCGAGATAGCTCTGCCGCGCCCCGTCGCTGACGAGGCCCTCCTCGCGCTTGTACTCTCGATACAGTCGCTCGGCGGTGTCCGTGAGGAAGCCGTGCACGTAGCTCGCGAGCTCGACGTTCTCCCGCGTGCCGCAGATCTCGAGCTGCGTGCCGCGCTTGCCTTCCTCCGGGCGCCACACGGGGACCCAGATGATCTCGACGAAGAAGAACCCACCGAGCAGCGTGGCGAGGCGGCGCTCGCTCTCGGTGGTGCGCGCCTTCGGACGACCGAGGTGGCGGAACACATAGCACCGCGACGCCGCGTCGGGCTTCACGAGCGCCTCGAGGTTGTGCTGAAGCATGAGGCGCTGCGCGGTGCGCATGGCGGACGCGGCCTCGTGCTCGTTGCCGCTCTGCGCGAGCGACAGCAGCTTCTCCACGCGCGAGATGAGCTTCGCGGTCGGGTCTTCGACGGGCAGCGCCTCGGGGAGGCCGGCTGGCCGACCGTCGATGCCGAGCGTCTGGCACAGGCTTCGGAACGCGGGACCGTGACCCTCGCCCGACAGTCCGAGGCTCTCCTCGACGTGCTGGTGCGCCATCTCGTGCTTGAGCACCTCGACCACTATCCCCCAGCCGTGCCGCAGCGCAGTGCGCGCGATGGCGATCGTGCGGTGCTCCGGCTGCCACTGCCCGAGGAACGAAACCACGTCCGCCAGCACAATCGTGGGCGCGCGCAGCGAGCCACGGAAGTGCGACTGATTCAGCCCGGCCCATGTGTGTCGCAGCGCATGCACAGTGAGCCGGTCGAGCTCGAGCTGCACACTGTCCTCGGCGCGCGGTGACTGCATCCTCGACGCTATAACATGCCGAGCAGGGCGCGCACCTCCGCGGCGCTCTTTCCCCCGTAGCGCTCGTGGCAGAGCTGCGAGCTCGCAAACGAACGCGTGACCATGCGGTCGACGTACAGCACGCCTTCGAGGTGGTCGAACTCGTGCTGGAGGATCCGGGCGGGCCAGCCGTTGGCACGCATCGTCTGTGTCGCCCCGTGCTCGTCGAGGCCGCGCACCTCCACCTCGTGCCAGCGCTCGACCCAGCCGCTGTAGCCCTCGACGCTGAGGCAACCCTCGAAGAAGCCCACCTTCCTGTCCCCGATGGGCCGGAGCACCGGGTTCACGAAGACTCGAGCGGGGATGGCGACGCGCTCCCGCTCCGTGCGCTCGAGCTCCGTTGCGTTCGCGACGTACTCGGGTCGGTCCTCGAGGACGAACACGCGCAGGCCGAGCCCGAGCTGCGGCGCAGCGAGGCCGACCCCGGGCGCAGCGCGCATCGCGTCGATCATGCGCCGGAACATCGCCTGGTTCGCCGTGCTGCCGAGCGTCGAAGGTTCGAGCTCGATGGCGCGCTCCCGCAGCACGGGCGTGCCGGCCTGGACGACCACCGCGAGGCCGAGAGCGCGCGCGAGGTTCGCCTTCGCGCGCCACTCGAGCGTGCGGAAGAACGGCTCGCTGTGGAAGATGCGCGAGTCGTACAGCCGCTCGAGGAACGCACGTCGCCCCGCGGCGTAGGCCTCGCGCGGGAGAGCCGCGTACTCGTCTGCGATCTGTCGCTCGTAGAGCGCGTAGCGCCTTGGCTCGCTGCCGACGATGGACATGTCGCAGTCGAGGAAGCACGCTTCGTCGTGGTCGAGCGGGCGCGTCACCTTGCCGTGCTGCGCCGTCAGCTCGA
>JAYTLP010000083.1:0-6769 GCA_043729375.1 Myxococcales bacterium | reverse complement strand
CGCCCCACCGCAGCGTGGCCACGACCACGTCGCACATCGCCGGGCCGAAGCGATAGGCATGATTGATGTCCAAGAATCCGTCGAAGAGCGAGACCACGGCAACCTCCACCGCGCCGCGCGCCGGAACGACGACGAGACGGCGTGCGGTGCCTGCCGACGTCTCGCCACGATAGAGCGCGACGGTGAGCTCCGCGTCGAGCGCCGCTGCGCGGTCATTGAAGGCATGAATGACGAGCCCATTTCCGCCTTCATCACTGACGTGCAGCGCCACCGGGGCGAGCGCGCGTCGAAGATAGTGATACGCAGCCTTTGGAACGCCGTCCGCGCCGATCACGCCCCACCCGGGGCCTGCCCAGAGATCACGTAGAAACCACACCAGGCCGCCCGCGCACGTCGAGCGCGCGCGGCGCCACTCGCCGAAGACTTGCGCCATCACCTCGCCAGTGACGACCCTGCCGAGCGCGAGGTAGCGCTCGTGGTCGTCGTAACGTAGAGCCGCCGAATTGACTCGAAACAACCGCGCCAGATAGTGGTCGCGTACGTCATCGAAGTCCCACCCGGCGCCGAGATCGCGCGGTACGCGGGCTTTCCACGCGGGATGATGGACCCTCGAAGATTCACCGCCCGGCATCCGAGCGAGCGAGCTCGCCGCCGGGACGTTCGCGAATGCGAGGCACTCGCTCGCGAAGCGGACCTCCGCCCGGCGTGCATCTTCGAGCGGTCGCAGATACGCGCCGACGCCGTAGTACGATGTCGTCCCTCGATCGGCCTGATGCGGGAACGCGCCGCCATGCGCGCTCGACGGCCAGTAGGGTACGTCGGGCAGTATCTCTCGCGCGATCGCCGGGAGCGTCTCGTGAAAGAGCCTCGGGCTCCAGTGCTCGCGGCCGGCGCCGAACATCGCCGCCTGCTGCTCGCCCTCGCTATTGCCGCAGACCACGGCCACGGATGGACGTCCTTGCAGCCGGCGGAGCTGCTGCCGCGTCTCGAGCGTGGCCGATGCGACGAAGGCCGCATCGTCTTCCGGGTAGTCCATGTTGGCGAACATCAGGTCCTGCCACACGAGAACGCCGGCCGCGTCGGCCGCGTCGAAGAACGCATCGTCCTCGTAAACCATCGTTCCGCCGATCCGGACCATGTTCATGCCGGCGTCCGCTACTTGCTGGAGCGCCGTCCTGACGGCGGCGGTGTCAGCCGAGAGACTGACCGTGTCGAGCGGCGTCCAACATGCGCCACGGCAAAAGATGCGTGTATCATTCACGCGAATGGCGAAGCCATCGCCGGCCGTGTCGATCGCGATCTCGCGGAAGCCGACGTTGCCAAGGTCGACCACGATCGAGCCGGCCTCGAGCTGCACGCCATAGAGCGCTGGCTCGCCGTGCGTGTGCGGCCACCAGCGCTCGACTTGCGGAATGACGACCTGACCGACGAAGACATGGTCCTCGCTCGGAGAGCGAGGTGCGGCCACCGCGCGGTAGTCGCGACCGTCGCGAGTGACCACCATCTCGACGGCCCCCGCGAAGGCTCCGTCCCGACGAAGGTCGCGAACGCGAGCAGACACCTCGAGGACGCCGTTGTCGGCCTCGAGCCGAGCGTGAATGGAGACTTCTTCGATGGCGAGGCCGCGCCGTCGCGCAAGCCTCACGGGCCGCCATGGTCCAACGGCGGCCGCGGGCGGCGACCAACCCGGCGTGCGGCCCAGCAGCGTCGCGCGCATCCAGCGGAGCTGCTGGTTCTCGATCATCGGCGCTCTCCAGCGCGGACGCGGGCGCTTCGCCTTCAGCGCGGCGTCGAGGGAGCGACACCGGATGACGATCTCGTTCTGCTCCGCGAGCTGCACGCGCCTCTCGTGCGCCACGAACATGTTGTCGGACTGCAGCACGCGCTCGCCGTTGAGCCACACGTCGGCGAGCGTCGCGATGCCGTCGATGCACAGGGACAGCTCGTCGTGAGGGTCACTCACGCCCGCCACGTCGCCGGCGAATCGAACGCGCCACCACCAATCGTCCGCGTCGAATCTTCGCGCCGCGCCGTCGAGACTCCACTGTTCGGCTGCGCGGAGAGCGGCAGCGGCCGTCGTCGGGCTCGCCGCTCTCGACCACGTCAGGCCCGCGGCTTCGAGCGCAGTTGGGTCGTGCAGCGCGTCGGGTGCGCACGCCGCCAGCTCCCAGTTCTCATGGATCGGAGCGTCCACGTGTCCGGAGACGGCGCGAACGCGGCCGTTCAACGTGTGAGCTCCTCGATCGAAGCGCGGATCGCGCCAATCGTCTGGAACGAGGAGCGCTTCAGCATGGTGTCAGGGAACTCGATGTCGAAGTCACCCTCGAGGGCGAGCATGACGTTCACGCTGGCGTGGGAGGTGAGGCCGGCCTGGTAGAGGTCGGCGTCTTCGGTGAGAGCATCGGCATCCTGGCTGAGGCGGCCGTGTTCCTTCAGGATGCGTCGTATCTTTTCGGTCATGGCGTTGGGCTCGATTCGATGTGGGTGACGACGACCGCAGTAGCGAAGTCGCCTTCGTGGCTGAGAGAAAGCGCGAGATCACCGGCACCGGCAGCGAGCGTCCGGGCCTCTCCGTGAAGACGGAGCTCGGGAGCGCCGGAGTCCGCCGTGACGACCTCGATTTCGCGCCATCCGACTCCACGTCCAGCGAGACCGAGTGCCTTCATGGTCGCTTCCTTTGCGGCGAAACGGCCGGCGAGGCGTTCGTGCGTGAGCGCCGGCGCAGCGCGTGCGTAAGCGATCTCGCCATCGGTGAAGATCCGCTTCAAGAAGCGGTCGCCGAAATGATCGAGCGATCTAGCGACGCGGCTGACCATCACCAGATCGATGCCGACGCAGAGCCTCACGACGATCGCTCCACCGCCGCGACGAGCCCGCGCTCGACACGCGGCCATTCGGAGCGCGTCACGGAAAACATCGCAGTGTCCCGAACGACGCCGTCCGCGGCGGGCTGATGCTGGCGAAGAATTCCCTCGAAGTGCGCCCCGAGCCGCACGATCGCCGCGCGGGAGCGCTCGTTCCGCGCATCGGTCTTGAGTACCAGGCGGTGTACGCGCCAGGTCTCGAATGCATGGCGCATGAGGAGCAGGCACGCGGCCGAATTGACCACCGTCCGCTGTGCGGAACGTGCGAGCCACACGTGGCCGATCTCGACGACGTCGGGCGCGTCGCCGGCGTCGCGCCGTCGCGGCTCGCCCTCCGTCGCCATCGGGCCGGCTGGCCAAGTCCACCATTCGAGGTTCATGAGCCGCGTCGACCCCACGACGCGTTCGGCGGGCGACTTGGCGATGACCGCGAACGGCAGCGACGCTCCATCAGCGAGCGCAGCCTCCACATATGCCCTCATCGCAGCTTCGTCACGCGGGACCGGCGCGAGGGCGAAGGTGCTGCGGTCCTCGAGGGCGGCCGCGGTCAGCGCTGCGACGTGGACCGGCGAGAGCCTCTCGAGCCGAACATTCGCGTCCTCCAAGCGATCGACGACGATCATCACGGGGCGATCACTTCGCGGACGAGCACGTCGATCCCGCGCTGGTAAGCCGCGGACATATCGTCGAAGGTCGCTGCTGCGTCGAGCGCCTTCTTGCCGTTCACGGCGCGTGCGATCTTCAAGACGAGCGCCTTCGCCTGTGTCGACAGCGCCTCGAACGCTTCTGCCGCGGGAGCGAGCGCTTCGCCGTCGAGCCAGCGCGCATGCCGTGCGGCGAGCTCGAAAGCCGCCCCGAGCTGGCGCAGATTCGCGAACGCCCACGCGTGATAGAAGGGAAGCCCTTCGCGCTGGACCCAGGTCAAATCCTGGGGGAATCGCGCACCAAACCGCGCGACGGGATTGTCGGTCGGGCGCCGCTCTAAGTGTGCGCGCAGATGCCGGCGCGAGCGCGCGCGCAGGTCGTCGAGTGACAACGCGATCTTGCGGTCGAAGCGTATGAGCTCCGCAAAGAACGGCATGTACGCCGGGTCGTGCGGCTCGCCCAGGCGGAAGAGCCTGGCGAAGTCTTCCCCGTCGAGCTCGTGATACGAGGCGTTGTGAAAGTATCCGAGCCGTCGCCGCTCGATGTCGAGCGATTGGATCACGATGGTGGTCTTCGTGTGCTGGCTTCGATAATCGGTGCCCGCGGTGTCGGGCAGCCAGTATGCGTCGGCCTCGGTCGCAAGAAGCTTCTTGGTGCGGAGGTGGGTGAGTGCATGATCGATCAACGGGCGCCATACATTCAGCTCCTGCACGTCGATCCCATAGAGGTCGTAGAGCTCACCGTGGGGGGGCTTGAAGAACGTCCACTGGTCGTCCTCGAAGTTGAGGGCGACCGTGAACGGCATCATCGCGACGGGCTCGAGTCCGAGCGCATGCACGACCTCGATCCAGATATCGATGTAGCAATTCTTTTCGACCCAGATGCAATCGTCGGCGTGGAGCACGCTCGGCTTGTAGGTCGCTGCATCGAGGCCCGGCAGCGCTACGACGACGCTCACGGCCACAACCTTCGGCGTGTGTCGGCCGGCCACTTCTCAGGATCGAAGCCGTGATGACGGAAGAGAGCCATCACGCAGCGCTCCAGACCGAAGCCCAGGCAAGCGGTGTGCGCGACGTCACCGCCGTTCTGATGAATCTCGAAGACCTTACCGAAGTGGTCCTGGTGATAATTGAACGAGCACAGCGCGGTCGGCTTCTCTTCGGAAATGACGGGCACCAGGACTTCGAATTTCAGCTTTTGCGCCTTCTGACTGTCCCCGAGCATGTTGCCGGCGCGGCCAAAAAACGGATCGGCAGCGACGTCCGACTGCGCAGGCAGGCCCAGCGAACCGAGGAGCTCGAGGCCGCGCTGAAGCCACGTATCACGCCACGCGACGACCGTGTCTGGTGAGCCGGCGCGCACGAACTCCCGGACGCGGAAGGATTGCATGCGCGTCGGTTCGAGCGAGGGCTCGTGGCGATAGACCCAGTTGGTCATCGTGATGAGCCGTCCGGCGACCGGCAGCTTGCCGGCAATGATCGGGTACACCGGGTAGCACGCTGCCGGATTCAGACAGACTTCGGTCATTCCTTGCGTATCAGCCCACGGCTCGCCAGCGTGCACCTTCGCCGATAGCGCCTTGGCCTCGCGATCTTTTCCGAAGAAGCTGAAGACCGTGCCGGCAAGGTGCGGGAACGAATCGAGGTACGCGGTCCTCTCGATGATCGTGCGGTCGATCACCGGCGGGAACGTGTACATCTCCGCGCGATCGGCCTTGGAGATCTCCGTGATGAGCGCATTCAGCCGCTCGAGCACGTCTTCGAAGACCGACCCGCGGCCGAACGATCCCGCCACTCGCGTCGGCACGATGAGACCGTGCTGAACGAGACCCGTGTAGAAGGTGTCGCTTGCGTATTCCACGGTTGACCTACTCGTCCTTGTAGACGAGCAACATGGAGGCCGTCTTCGACAAGATCCGGTCGTTTGATATCATCAGCGCGGCCGAGAGCGCATCGCGATAGTGCCGTCCGACCGAGAGCTTCGAGTCATTCTTGTAGCCCGCGACGCCGATGATCTGCAGCGCCTCGTGGACGAGCTGCTGCACTGCCTCCGATGTGGCCACCTTGATGTTGTTCATCTTCAGCGCCCAGCCCAGCGTAAGGAGCTCGTCCATGCCATTGGGCAGCGTCATGATCCGATCGAACTCGGTGGCGAGCGCCTGCACGTCGTTGCGCATGGTCTGCAGCTTCACCGATACCTTCGCGAGATGAGACGCCTTCGCCGGCACCGTCCCCGGTGTCTTGCGCGCTTCGGCGCGGACGCAGGCCGCCGCGCGGCTGACTGCGTCGGAGGCGATCCCGAGCCACACGCCTCCCCAGAGGATGTGCGAGTACGAGACCATCGTCTGCGCAGACGCGTCGGCGAAGGAGCCGGGAAGAATCTGCTCCTCGGGCCCGGACGAGACCAGCTTGAAACCCGGACTGCGCGTACCGCGCATGCCGAGCGTGTCCCACGTCCCGGTTTGCGTGAGCGTTCGATCCTTTTTCCGCACGAGGACGAGGACCTGATCGCTCGCCGGAGCGTCCGGCCCGCGGCGGCACGTCACGAGCAGGTCGTCGGCGACGTCTGCGTACGACGCAGTGCTGGCGTCCTTGTCGAGCGAGAAGCGCCCGTTCTTGCGAGTCACCGCGCAGATGGATGAGCGAGTGTCGCCCCAGACGCCGACCTCGGATGTGATCGATCCGATGAGGAGCTGACGTTCGACGACCTCGCGCAAGTAGCCATCGAAGTAGGCGTCATTCTCGGCGTGGCGCGCGATGCACGCGACCTGGATGAGGTGCATCGAGAGGATCATGCCGCTCGACGCGCACGCCTGCGCGAGCGTGAAGCACATGGCCGTGAGCTCCTGCAGATTGGCGCCAGCGCCGCCGAGTTGCCGGGGAACGGCGGCCGAGAGGAGCTTGGCCTTCCTCAGCGCGTCGATGGTCTCTTGCGGAAACCGCGCGCGAATGTCGACATCGGATGCATGGCTAGACGCGACTTCGTGCGCAATCGCGCGGGTCTTTGCGACGAGCTCGCTTGTCGCGTGCGTGGGCGTATACATGTTCGGATTCCCCTACGGGGCGCGATCGCTGAGCAATCCCGACGGCGCTGTGGACGTATTCGAAGAGACCACGATCACGAGCCATCGTCGAGGCCGAAACCCACGCCGTTGCCCCCTCGCTGACGCTCCCTACAGAAGCTGCAGCGTGACCTTGCCGCCGCCGCCGCCGGTGCATGCCGACACGTTGACGGTGTGCGCCATTCCGATCGCGTCGAGG